>JANQSK010000390.1 GCA_028284105.1 Anaerolineae bacterium | reverse complement strand
TTGCTCCCAATTTGATTGATGGACCCTCTAATGAACATGTAAAACCAAAAGATATTGGAGCGATAGAAATCTCATACGATGGTGGTATTACGGTTATTGATCCATCCGAATTCAAAAAAAGCGCAATGCTTTCAACTTCTTGCAAATTATTTTTCTCAATTTCTATATTCAAATCAAAAGAAATAAGGGTTTCAATTTGCAAACCGGTTATTGTAAAATTGATTGGAGGGGAGCCTGAGGCATCAATTTCGCAGGTAAACGGGCTAAGTTGTTCCCCTTCTGAATTGACGAGCATCCCCATACCTTGACCCTCTTCATTCAGTACAATAGTTTCATTTAATACAGCGACTTCGCTTTGAAAATCAATACTCAATTTGTTAAATGCTTCAAATAATGAAACTTCTTTGACGGTCAATGTAACTGAACGCCAACTAACATATACATTTGCCACTTCAACAAGTAAACCCGGTTTATTAATTGAAATGGCTTCGCTAACCAATATATCTCCAACTTGGATTGCAGATGTTTCTGAGTTTCTTGATAAGCTGACTTGATTGTTGACTATACCTTTTGCATCGTAGTTGATATAACTTGAATCAATAAGCTTTGTATTTGGGCCTGGTTCCGCAATGATCACATTTGCCGAAACAGTTAGTTCTTTATATGAAACGGTGATTGTTGCTGAGCCAACAGGGGCTAAAGCCGTTACGATAATAGTACCTTCACTCAAATAATCTTCTTCAATAGAGATAATATCTGGACGATCTGTAGACCAAGTAAAGGTATTTAATATGTCATCGCTTTGTCCAAGAACTTCTGCCTTTAGTATACTCGTCTCCCCCGTTGATGTAAGAATTATTGAACTTTGTGAAAGTTCCAATTCTTCTTCGGCTAGTGGCGATGGAGGCGCATCTTTTTGCTGTGGAGAATTCGTGTTGTTTGCATATAGCGTGCTTTTAGTAGATAGTAAAAATATTAATAAGAATAGGAAAGTGAAACTCTTTATCTTTATTTTTTTTGACATCTTATTCATCGTGACCTCTTCAATAAAAATAAGCATGAAGATTTGCCCTAAATAGGCAAATGCAACGTTCAATACATATTCATAGACATGGGGGGAAGGATTGATGTATGATAGAGGCTACTAAACCTGTCCAACCCTTCCGGTGGATAGTGAAAAGCGGAGATTGTTGCAGCAATCTCTGCTTTTTTTATTTTATGACTTTCTCAATAAGCCCTCCTTTGATTGTGTGAATATCAAGAATCATCTTGAAAAAGAACTGGCTAAGTATTGATTTTCACAAACACAAATAGACAACCATCTTTCTTGTTCACATATGGCTTAACGACACAAAAGATTTTTTTTCGAGAAATTCTGGGAATTTAGTGTAAGTTACTAGAAATTTATTGCTTAATGTCTGGGATAAAGCAGAAAATATCAGGGATTTGGGCTATGTTGAAAAGATAAGTAGAAGGTTGACTATTGACCTTTCCTGTCATGCCCGTGTAGACGGGCATCCAGTGGACCCCCGCTTTCGCGAGGGTGACAATTTGAAATTTTTTGCTTTCCAAAATGATGTTTTCAACAGTTCGGGAAATTGAGAGATTGATGGAATTTTTAAAAGTGTAATTCTTGAAATCCCTTCAATTCCTGGCAATCATTTGTAAATTATGTTCATTGAGTTCCTATTGACCATTCATAATTGCTGAACGGCATATCTCGAAGTCGAACCCCCGTGGCGTCAAAAATTGCATTGGCCAAAGCCGCAGCAGTTGGCCCCTGTGAGGCTTCGCCGACGCCAAGAAACGGCTGTTCTGGACGATTCAACAACACCGTTTCAATCTTAGGGGCATCGGGGAAACGTAGAATGGGGTAGGTCTCCCAATCACGACTGCTGATTTCATGGCTGTTCCATGTAACCGCTTCAAAGAGCGTCCAGCTAAGCGCTTGGATGGCGCCGCCTTCAAGCTGATTGCTGAGTCCATCTGGATTAACAATTTGCCCCGCATCTGCCGCAATGACGACACGCTTAACATTGATTTTGTCTGTGAACTCAACATCGATGACAACGGCCGTATAACATTGCCGATTTTTGTATTGTCCAAAGCCGATGCCGCGACCAATACCACTGGCTTGGGGAAACGGCCGTTTTTGCCAACCCGTTTTTTTGGCGGCCGCTTCAATGACTGCCTTGGCGCGTGGATCGTCTAAATGGTTGAGTCTAAATTCAACTGGGTCAATGCTTGCTGTGTGGGCCAACTCGTCCATAAAGGAATCAATGGCAAAGACATTCGCATAGGCACCGAGAGTGCGTAGGGCAGAGACACGTACAGGATTTTCGCGAAT
>JANQSK010000381.1 GCA_028284105.1 Anaerolineae bacterium | reverse complement strand
CCGATGGGCATTGTGGCTGCTATCCTACCCGCCACCAACCCTGCCGCAACGATTATTAACAACATCATGATCTCAATCAAAGGGCGAAACGGCATTATTCTGGCTCCGCACCCCCGTGGTGAAAAGGCGTGTTCAGAAGCGGTTCGCTTTGTCCATGACGAATTACGGAAACTCAATGTGCAGACTGATTTGGTACAGTGGGTAAGCACGCGAGGTGAAAACAAGGCGGCAGGTAAAGCCCGTGCCAAAGAGCTGATGCGTCAAGTTGACTTTGTTTTAGCCACAACTGGACCCGGCAATGTGGATTTAGCCTATTCAAGTGGAACCCCAGCCTTGGGAGTTGGCGTGGGCAATGCACCTGTCATTCTCGATGAAACGGCCGATTTAGAAACGGCCGTTCCGCAAATTATTGCCAGCAAGACCTTTGACTACGCCACCAGCTGCTCTTCAGAAAATGCACTCGTTATTCATGATGCCATCTATGATGACGCGCTGCAGGCGCTGCAATCCCAAGGGGGGTACTTAGTCACGGCTTCAGAAAAAGCCGGACTTGAACAAGTGATGTGGCCAAATGGCCATTTAAGCCGAACCGTTGTGGCGCAGCCACCACACCGCATTGCGGAACAAGCTGAATTGGCACCAGCTGCCCAAGAAGCGAAGTTTTTAATTGTTGAAGAAACAGGCTATGGGGAAGCGTTTAAATTTTCCGGTGAAAAACTTTCGGTCGTGTTGACCATTTACAAATATGAGCAGTTTGATGAAGCGTTGAACCATGTCAATGGCATTTTGAATTATATGGGCCTAGGTCACTCTTGTGGAATTCACTCATCCAATCAAGAGCATATTCAACAGCTTGCTCAATCTGCAGATGTGTCGACTGTATTGGTCAATCAACCCCACTGCTACAACAACGGGGGCGGTTTTAACAATGGCCTTGACTTTACTCTGTCGATGGGGGCTGGCACCTGGGGGAAAAATAGCAGTTGTGACAACATTACCTACAAGCACTTACTTAACATAACAACATTGGCCGAACCAATTGCCGATCAGACGCCAACCGAAGATGAGCTTTGGGGAGATTATTTGGCAGTTTATGGATAACGAAATCAATTGGAATTGGGTAATTAGCTTAGTTTCTTGTTTACGCGCGAATCTATTATGACTCAAATCCCACAAGATCAAGGTCGAACCTTGTTTGGTGTCAATGCGGCATCGTATCATCAGTTTCGCCCACCGTACCCTGATCGTATTTTTGATTTATTAAAAAAGGAAGTCGATTTTGCTGCTGGTCCAAATACACTAGAAATCGGGGCGGGGAACGGCTTGGCGACTCGTCCCCTTCTGAGAATGGGTGCGACGCCTTATACCATTGTTGAACCGGATGCTCGATTTAACACATTCCTTGAACAAGCGTCTCCTGACGTGACGATTCTTAATGAACCATTTGAAAAGGTGGCTTTGCCAAACGGCCGTTTTGATTTAGCCGTATCATCGACTGCCTTTCATTGGATAGAGCAAACATCAGGTTTGAAAAAAGTAGGTCAACTCTTAAAGCCAAACGGGGTATGGGCGATGTGGTGGCACATTTTTGGTGATCCCAAAGAGCCTGATGCATTTCACGATGTGACCCAGCCCTTGTTTGCAACGTTGCCGCACAGTCCCTCAACAGGGAACACATCACACTTTGCACTTGAAAAGGACAAGCGTTTTGTTGAACTTGAGGGGACGGGCTTGTTTAAATGGCCGTTTTTTGAGGCGATGCATTGGACATTGCCTCTTAACGCCGCGAAACTACGTGGTTTGTATGCCACTTTTTCACCCATTCAAAAACTCGAGCCGAATAGACGGGAAGCCTTCTTAGACGAACTGGCAGATGTTGTGGACAATCAGTTTGAGGGGCACGTTGAAAAAAAGATGATTACGGCAATTTACATTGCTAGAATTTC
>JANQSK010000380.1 GCA_028284105.1 Anaerolineae bacterium | reverse complement strand
CCACCACATCGATAGATAATTCGCTTCACAATGGAAAGTCCTAAGCCTTCACCTCTTGCGCGAACTTTGCGCAGTCTTGTGTGAGGCTTAAAGAGACGCTTCTGATCCATTTCAGTAATGCCTTCACCATTGTCTTTGACCCAAATGCGAATCGTTCCATTTGGGAGTCTATCTGCACCTATTTCAATATAGGGTGGTGTTCCCCCATATTTTATCCCATTTGTGATGTAATTGAGGAGCGCTTCCTCAATCCAAGGTTCATGTCCAATGGGAATAGGCCATTCATTGGGGGCAACTAGAGTCACATTGGCTGAATTGAGCTGGAAACGAAGCCGTTTTCTGATTTCGCCAACGATGCGATTCATGTTTAATTGAATGAGTGGAATATCCTGAGAGTCCATGCTTGCCAAGAGTAGCAATTCATTGATGATGTTATTCATCTTATTGCCGCTTTTCACAATACGATCTAATGAATGCACCGTATCAGATGACAAGGTGTCGTCTTTGTTCATTTCAATAAAGCTGGCATATCCAATGATTTGGCTTAAAAGGCCTTGTACTTGATGGGCCATAGTGTGGGCGAATTCATCAAGCGCAATATTCTGAATCGCGAGTTCGTTCGCCTTCTTTTCAATTTTGTGTTGAACTTCTCTGTGTTCAGTGATGTCTCGTAGAGAGGCTTGATAAACGGATTCTCCTTGCCATTCTGTTTCAACGAGACGAACCTCAACAGAAGCTTCGCCTCCACGCCGACGCTCGATGGTTAATTCGGCCGTGCCATTTCGTGATGTGCTGATTTTGAGTGGCTTGGCAAGCATATTGTTTAAATCATTGCGCAAGATGTCTTCTGCCGCTGGGTTTACAAATTTTACATAGCCCTGTTTATCTACAATGATGATGCCATCCGCATTTTTCTCAATAATTTGTCGCCGATACTTTTCGCTTTCTTCGAGCTGCTGCTTTTTCTCTTCGAGTTGAAGCCAGAGACGATGCCGTTCACGAGCGTAACGCAGAGCGCGAATAAGAACCCCTTTATTGAGGATATCGCTTTTGAGTAAGTAATCTTGGGCACCTTGCTGCATCGCTTCTACGGCAAGCGCTTCATCCATTAATCCTGAAAGAATAACAATGGGGACTTCTTGAACCGCTTTATGGATAGCCTGAAATGATTTGAGATGTTGACTATCGGGGAGTGATAGATCAAGCAGCACGATATCAAACTCCATCTCTTTAACAAGCGCCATTGCTTTTTTGAGATTATCTGCGACCACAAATTCAAACAGAATATTGTGCTGTAATAAGTTTTGATTATTTTCTAAAAGAATCTCTTGGATCAATCGGGTATCTGCCGGATTGTCTTCGACAATTAGAAGCGTCAGAGTTTGAATATGTGATGAATTCATGATCAGTTTGCCTTTGATGGAAGGTTGACTGTGTTTAGCCAAAAGTTTTCAATACTTTTGACGACATCTATGAAATTGCCAAAGTCGACAGGTTTGGAAATGTAACAATTGGCATAACCTTCATAGCTCCGGAGGATGTCATCAATATTCGTTGACGTGCTTAAAATTACAACGGGAATGGTTTTTAAGTGGGGGTCTTTTTTGATTTCGCGCAGAACCTCATTACCATTTTTTCTGGGTAGGTTGAGGTCGAGGAGAATAAAGTCAGGTTGCTTGGCACTGCTGTATTTGCCATTTCGGTGTAGATAGTTGATTGCTTCCTCCCCATCGTTGATGACGAATAAGTTTGTCCGTATTTTGCTTTCTTTGAAAGCTTCCATCGTCAAACGGACATCCCCTGGGTTGTCTTCAACCAGCAGTATTTCAGCAGGCTTTCCATGCTTTTGTTCAATCATATTTGATGCAACCTTCTGGAACGAACAATCTAGCTGTTTGCTTGTCTTCTTTGTGTTGTGCTTGCGTCGATAATGAAACGAATACTGCAACGTTTACATTCGTGATTTTAATGAATATTTACGTTTCGGAAACATAACATTCGTACTAGGTCATTGAACATTCAGCGCCTTTGATTGTTTTTGCTCGAGAAAAATTTTGACAGAGCAGGGGTTGAATGTGAATGTAGTTCTGTTATAATTAGAACAAATGGGCTAAAAATGGTGGATTAAATGACTCGTCTAGCTTCAAGAACATCTAGATTACGCCAAATTGAAGAGTTGTTGTTGCTTCACCCTGATGGTGTTAAGGCAACGGATATTGCGACCTCGCTAGATGTGACGCGACGGACCGTTTATCGTGATGTCGATTTTTTGTGCGATGAAGGGATTCCTGTATGGCAAAAAGACGGCCGTTTTGGGATCAATCGCACTGCGTATAAATCAACGGTTCAGTTTTCATTTCAAGAAGCCATTGCGCTCGTCTTAGCGGGTTTGCTTCTTTCCCGAACCATTGATGAACGAAACCCCCATGTGGCTACTGCCCTACGAAAATTGGCAAAAACATTACCCACTCCCTTTACAACCCATCTAAAACGAGCCGCTGATCGTGTTCAAACCCATAATGAAGATCAACAACAGGTTGCCGTAATGGAAGCGCTGGCTGAGGGGTGGGGGACAGGTCACAAAGTTGAGGTGGGATATCGTTCTCCTCGCAGTGGCCAATTGCGCAACCGCATCTTGTCTCCCTACGCTCTTGAACCAACGCCGTCTGGTATCTATGTGATTGGTCATGATAAGTGGGCGGATGATATTCGAACGTTTAAGTTGGATCGGCTGGAAACGGCCGTTGTTCTGCCCTCAACCTTTATCATTCCTGAATCATTTGACTTGGAATCCCATCTGGCTTCAGGTTGGCGCATTATGGCAGGCCAAGACATTGAAGAAGTTGTTCTCAAATTTACACCAACCGTGACCCCTCACATTTATGAGCGCAATTGGCACCCAACACAAACGCTGTCAAAAACAGAAGATGGTGGGTGCACATTAAAAGTGCGTGTGGCAGAGCCCAAAGAAATGCAGCCCTTCATTCGAAGCTGGGGTGCACAGGTCAAAGTCATTTCGCCACAGTGGCTTCAAGCTGAAATTGCCCAAGAATTGAGACAAGCTGCGTCCCAATATGCACGCCCGCTTTGATCTGTAAATTTCCCTTTAAAAACAACTAAAAATTTGACAACACATTTTCGCCTTTTCGGGATTTCTCCCTATACTTGTATCCAGCAAATCAAGCAATTTCCAGTCAACAGCACCACAAAGCAAGAAGGAGGTTTTGAATGGCTGATAATAAGGAAATGACTGGTGATGTCTATCATCCCACTCCCGAAGTCATTGCCAGTGCGCATATTCCAGACTATGAAACAATGCATCAACAAGCGGTTGATGATTTGCCCGGATTTTGGGGCAAAATTGCAGCTGAAAATTATGAATGGTACAAGCCATGGAATCAAGTTCTAGACGATAGCAACGCCCCATTTTTTAAGTGGTTTGTCGGTGCAAAAGTAAACCTTGTTCACAATGCGCTTGATCGTCATATGAGAACGGCCGTTCGCAACAAAGCGGCTCTTATTTTCGAAGGGGAAAAGGGCGATACGCGCGTTTATACCTACCAACAACTCAACTATGAGGTTTGCAAATTTGCAAGCGTGTTGCGTTCATTGGGTGTAACCAAGGGAGACCGCGTTACCATTTACATGGGCCGTATCCCTGAATTGGCCATTGCTATGTTGGCCTGTGCCAAAATTGGTGCCATGCACTCTGTCGTGTATGGTGGCTTTTCAACCGAAGCCCTATTGGGACGAATCGAAGATAGTGAATCAAAAGTGCTTGTTACGTGCGATGGCGCTTGGTTACGCGGCAACATTGTTGAATTGAAAAAGATTGCCAACGCAGCTGTCGACCGCGCTGGTACAATTCAATCGGTCATTTGCGTAAAACGAACAGGGCAAGATGTTGAAATGGTTCAAGGTCGTGACTACTGGTATCACGACTTGATGAGCTTGCCCATTGCTGATGCAAATGCAGCAACAGAAGTAATGGATGCTGAAGATCCACTCTTTATCCTTTATACATCAGGTACAACTGGGAAGCCCAAAGCGATTTTGCACACCCACGGTGGTTACATGGTGGGAACCTCAACGACTCTCAAGTGGGTGTTTGATATTAAACCAGATGATGTGTGGTGGTGTGCTGCTGATCCGGGTTGGATTACGGGGCACAGCTACATTGTTTACGCGCCATTGATTCTGGGTGCAACCAGTTTTATGTATGAAGGAGCACCTACATTCCCTTATCCAGATCGCTGGTGGCAAATGGTAGATAAATACAAAATCACCATTCTATACACTGCCCCAACAGCCATTCGTGGCTTGATGCGTTTTGGTGAAAGCTGGCCAAACAAACATGATCTATCGAGTTTGCGTCTGCTTGGCTCTGTGGGTGAACCGATTAATCCTGAAGCGTGGAAATGGTATTATCGCGTCATCGGAAATGAGAAATGCCCAATTA
>JANQSK010000528.1 GCA_028284105.1 Anaerolineae bacterium | reverse complement strand
CCATTTGCAAGCAAAATAAATACATTCTTTAAATGCCTTAAATTAGATTCCATTTTTACTTCCTAATGAACTTTAATTGAGAGCCGCGAAACTGTAGTGCCTATAAAAAATGCAGTGCACATTAACGAGTTGCCAATGTGCACTGCCGGTGCGAGACCCATCACACCACCCAAATTTTGGCTATAACCCCGACTAAACCCATACAAGAAACGATCTAGTAAAAAAATATCATATTTTCACTTGTAGTAGTGTGTGACCATATGCGGATTTGTGCGCTTATGTGCGATTTTCGGGATTCTGGCAAACTTTTAGTGAAATTGATAGTTAAACGAAAAGTCTGTTATGATGTTATATAAGAAACGAACACAATCATAAAGTCAATTCAAACTGAAAGAAAAGAGAAGCAAACATTCATATGCTTTACGGAATCGATGAGAGCAAACTTTACACAAATATTTTGGGTGCTCTAAATGAATGGGATACTGTTGGAGGAACTCCCGCCCATTTGTTAGAGGATTTGCTTCTCATTAAGCAGGTGCGCCAAAATGACAGCTCGATTAAGGCTCGTCTTGCCACAAATCAATTGCTTCTTGAATGTATTACCCAATTAGGGCAGCAAAACAGGCAACTTGCTGAAATTTTAGAGCTTCGATTCATTGAAAAACTTGCCAGTAAAGAAATTGCATTTAATAAGAATGAATCGATTGATAAAGTGAATCGTTTGCAACGAAAAGCGGTTGACCAATTAACACAAATTATTCAACATCGAGAAGGTCAATTAAGAAGAACGCTCGCAGAGGAAATGTCATCACGACTGCCCCCTTCACAATACACCAAGCTTTTTGGTTTTGATGAGGCAATTGAATTCATTCAGTCTCATGTGGTAAATCCCGAACGTTCATGGGTGACTGCCATTGTGGGGATGGGTGGCATGGGGAAAACAGCGCTCTCTGATTTTGTGACTCGCGAATTGATTAAGCAGTTCATATTTGAAGAAATTATTTGGATTCGGGTGGCATCATCCCCTATCGACGGCCGTTTACAATCTCCTGAATTGACTTTTGATAGTCTCATTGCCCAAATTGCTTATGAACTTTGGCCTGATTCTGCAAACGCTTTAACAGATCAGAATCGCTTGAATCGGGTTCGGCAAGTGCTGCATGAACGGCCGTATCTTGTTGTGATCGACAATTTAGAGGCTGTTACAGACACGGCATTTTTGTTTGATTACTTTAACGAATTAGCAAACCCCACAAAATTTTTACTTACAACGCGTATTCAGCCCCCACGCCAATCGAATGTCTTTGGATACCATTTAGATGGATTAAACTTTGAACAAGCCTCAGCACTTTTGGCTTATCATGCAGAAGATATTGGGATTACGCTTTTTAAAGAAGCCACTGAACAAGATTATCGAGAAATATATAGCGCGACAGGCGGCAATCCATTTGCCTTGCGATTGGTCATTAGCATGTTAGACACTTATCCATTGCCCCATCTGCTAGAAAATCTGCATTTGAAAGTTGATGGGGATGTGTATGAAATGTATCAGCGGATTTTCAGACAAGCTTGGCAATCGCTTTCTTCCAACGCCAAAAAGCTCCTCAAAGCGATGCCCCTTGTTTCGCAAGATGGCGCAGATCCTGATTTTCTACGCAAAATTATTGATGTGCCTGAGCATGAAATTTGGCCGTTGATTTCAGAACTTAAAAATCGATCATTAATTGAATCCCGAGGCGGTTTGTCTAAAAGACGTTATGGCATTCATCAATTGACAAATACATTTCTAAAATCAGAAATCATCAATTGGAAAACGGAGGCGTGGAAACCGTGAACCAAAATGCTGATCCAGAATTTGTGGCGCTTGTTCATCGAAGTCTCGCAATTTGGATCGATACGTTTAAGAATTTGGATGAGTTTGATTGGTTTGAGATTGATCGAGATCGAGCCAATATTTTTCAACAGCTTTCTTTTGGGATTGCACATACGTCTACGTTTGAAACGGCCGTTTCTCTTTGCGTCATCTTATTTGAATACATCGAAAGGCGTGGCTATTGGCAAGAATGGTATTCACTGTTTGAGCTTGCTTATGCACAATTTGATCAGGCTGATTATTCTCCATTAAAACTTCAACTCCTTAACTGTCTCGTTCAACTCAATATCCTAATGGACCGTACCGAAGAAGCAGACTACTATCTGACGTCTTTGTCGGTGAGTCTTGAAGCATTGCCTCCTTCGATTCAAGGTGGATCTTTGCTCTGTAGCCTTGCACAGGTCGCGGTGAGGAAAGGTGAGTATGATGAAGCCAAAGCAAAAAGCAAAATGGCTTTAAAAATCTATAACGAGATAGATTACCAGTCTGGAATGGCGCATGTCAAAGTCATTTTGGGTATGATCTATCAACAAACGAACCAGCGGGATAAGGCAATTGAGCATTATGAGAACGCGTTAATCCAGTGGCAATCACTTGAAAATGATTTTTGGATTGCGCGAACCATGATTAATTTAGCATACTGTCTGATTGAAATAGATCAATTTGATGCAGCAGATGGCTATTTTGATCAAGCATTAAAAATATTAGCCAAATCAAATTACGAATTTGACAAAGCCACAGCCCATATTAACCGTGGTTTACTCTATTATCGATTAGAAAAATGGACAAAAGCTGAAGATGAGTTTAATTTGGCAAACTCTCGATTTTTGCGTGAATCTCCCCACACTTATTTGAAATCTCTTATTTTTCACAATCTAGGGAGTGTGCAAATAAAGAAAGGGGATTATTCAATTGCCGAAGAGAATTTGAACTTTGCCGTTGAATTAAGACGACAGCTAGACGATGATCTACGATTGGCTAGCTCATTAGGCACCTCTGGAGAGCTATTGCAACTCAATGGCAAGCAGGATGATTCCAAAGCTGCCCTTGATGAAGCGTTAGGGCTGCTTGAAAAATATCCTGATAATGCATGGGCATTAGATATGAAAGAAAAATTCTTGGGATTGCGGGAATCTTTATCTTCGTCAAATTAGCGAAATGTGACGGTTCGATTAAAGAGCGTTTCTTTTAAAATAATCAATTCAAAATAGGACCATGTACCTTCGTCTTATATATTCACCTTAAAAGGTTCAGTATCATTGGTTTGCGCCCAAAATTTAGTTCCAGCGCAGTTTTTGGAGCAAAAAAGCCAATTCTATGACATCAATGATACGAACGACCCAACCAACCTCCCATTTTGTTTCCCAGTTCCCATCTCCAATTATTTGTTTAGATAAAAATTTCAATATTGAATCATTAAATCAACACGTCGAGGACCTGTTTGAAAAATCAGCGGGCAACTTGATTGGCTCACCAATTGATGAGCTCATGCCGGACTTGACCCCTTTTGTGAATGAACCTGCGTTGAGCGTTTATGATTTTGCACATCAGCACGGTCGTTGGAAGGGAAATCTAACTTTTCGCAGAGAAGCTGGTGAATATCGTCATGTACAGGTTTCAGTAGCGCCGATATTTAATGAAAACGGCCGTTTTCAAAATTGGCTCATTTCAATTCATGATATTTCAGACTGGCATCAAGCAGAATCGACCGTTCGAGACACCTACCAAACCCTAGAAGACCAATTTGTCGATCGAGCCAAACGAATAGAAAAACGAAACAAGCAGCTTAAACAATATACACAACGTTTAGAAATTTTACATCGTCTTGATCGAGCCATTCTGTCAGTTAATTCCAAAGATGAGGTGCCGCCGCATACGCTGAAGCGATTACTCGAATTAACCCAATGGGATAGCGTGAGCGTGACGCGCATCAATTTAGAAGCAAAAAGAGCCACAATCATTGGTGAATATCCCGATCTTTCATCTGAGCATTATTTGATGAAAAAGATATCCTTAAAACCATATCAGGAAGAGATTAATCAATTAAAGAGTGGAACGCCTATCTTTATTCGAGATATGGCGGGATATGCACAGCGGAACGCATTTTTGATGCCCCTTTATGCAGAAGGGTACAA
>JANQSK010000364.1 GCA_028284105.1 Anaerolineae bacterium | reverse complement strand
ATTGAGCCGCTTTCTGATAGAGAGCTGGAAATTCTGGCGTTGGTTGGCGACGGCCGTTCTAACAAGGAGATAGCAGCGGAGCTATATATTGCAGAAGGTACTGTCAAAAATCATCTCACGAACATTCTTGGCAAATTAGAGGTTCGGGACCGGACACAAGCGGCATTAAAAGCACGGAAGATCGGTCTAATTTAATATTGGGTAAGTTTGCTTTGCAAAACGGCCGTTCCCTCGCCATAATTCTCCCGAATCATGCAATTGACAGCGGTTTTTAAAGAAATTAGTCGTAATGAACACTGTTAATTTTTGAGTAAATCACCAAGTTTAAGTTTTTAATTTCTTACATGATTTACCAAATCGTTATCCCATCATCTGGAGAAGAAAATTGAGCAAGCAAAATAGTAAAATCAGTAAAAAAGAACAGCGTCGCCTAGAAAAAGCGCGCCAACAGCGTATGAACATGATCCGCAATTGGGTCATTCCAGTCATTGTGGTCGTAGGAATTATCGTCTTTGCCGTTGTTCAACGATCAGGGCGTGAAGAGGTAGAGGGAGTCACACGTGCTTCGTCGGCGCCTGCAAATCAACATGATGCCACCATTGCATATTCCTTTGATGAGAACCCACTCCCACCTATGGGGGGCGTCCATCAACCTCGATGGCAAAACTGTGGCATCTATGACAATCCTGTTGGGCCTGAGTTTGCTATTCACTCGATGGAACACGGGGCCGTTTGGGTGACCTACAATCCAGATCTAGCTGCAAACGAGGTTGAAGCATTAGAAGATACGGTCAGAGGGGATAACTACTTACTCCTTAGCCCATATCCAGGCCAATCAAGCCCCATCGTTTTGACAGTTTGGGATAGGCAGTTGGAACTGACATCCGCTTCTGATGAAAAAATCGATCAATTTATTCGAGCTTATCGTCGTGAACGTGGACCTGAACGAACAGCCACTTGTATCAATGGCATCGGTGTTCCAAACGGTTAGGGAATTAAAAAAAGCCCCTCATTTGAAGAAAATGAGGGGCTTTTTGTTATAAAGCTATTTTGGGCTAAACGAATTGTTTTTCTTTGACTTCATTGAAAATATCACAGTCGGGATACGTGAAAGAAAATCCATACCAGCGGGTTAATAGTTGCATCGGTGGCTCACCGGAATCCTTCCAGCGAGCAAAAGGAACACCGTCTGTCTGCCCTCGTTCAATGATGAGAACACGGCCGTTCCAAACATCTTCAACCATTCCACCTCTTGGAATCTGCTTCATCGGATAAAATTTCCCTTTATCATTCTCATCAATAATGCCCAAACCTTGATCCATTTCAGGTCTTCTTGGATCAATTTCTCGATGCATTGAGCGTCTAAATCGAGGAGGCAACTTCAAGCCGGTTCTCTCAATCAAATTTTGGCCAAAAAACCAGCGCATTATTTTTGCCATTAATGGAAGTCTTTCTGAATGAATAAATATCGAATTCGGATATCGCTCAAGTTCTGCTTGAACCGTTGTGAGCTGAACTGGCCAAAACTCTAACTTAGTACCACTTAACGGCCCATCAAAACAATCACCGGAAATGTGATCCCATAAGCTTAAACTTTCTTCATCACGCAAAACGGCTAATCCATTCGCAATGCCGGGAACGCCAAACCAGTGAACATTTCCATCAACAACAGGTGTTAGACCAACACCGCTATTGCAAGGCGCTCAGAAGGTAATGAGATACGGCTCACCGGCTAGTTCACCTTGGCACACATGATGGTAAATCATATCTGTCAATTTAAGCACGCGACGCTCTCCGCCCCGTTCAAATGCAATTAATTCCACATTGCCTGATAAACCAACATCGGCTAACTTTTGCTCATTTCTATCAGTTGGACGCATGGGCTTAAAGCGAAACCCTTTTTCTTGAACATTCATTCTACTACGATCGACTGTTGTCATTATTTCACCTAAATATTTTTGCAAGTTATTACTTGCATTAAATTTTACACACCGAACCCTGCAAGTCAATACTTGCAATAAACCTCTCATGTTTTGCATAATTATTCAAATAAAGGTATCAATTGCTACACGAGGAATCGCTAAATTTTTACCCTCGTCACCTAATTTTTATCGCTGGAGAATTTATGCCTAAAGTTGTGAGTCAAGAACAAATCTTTAATGCTGTCACTGAATTGCTGATACAAAAAGGGTATTCTGGGACGACCACGAAAGAGATTGCCAAATTGGCAGGCATCAATGAAGTCACTTTATTTCGAAAGTATGGAAGCAAAGCACAACTTGTCATTCAAGCATTAGAAAATCAGAATATTCACGTTGCTTTAGGTGAGAAAATTCAATTTA
>JANQSK010000321.1 GCA_028284105.1 Anaerolineae bacterium | reverse complement strand
CTCCTAACTCTGTTAACGCATCGGGTTGTTTTTGATCATCGGTCAGATTATCTGGAAAATTCGCAATGATACGTCCGGCCAAAGATATATCACTTAGTTCCACATCAACATCAGCCGCATTGGTAAATGCTTCGATGATAGGTAGAAAAGAGTAGGTTGCTAAGGCTGGGGCTTCATCTGTTTTGGTATAAATGATTTTTGATTTTTGTGTCGTCATACTTTTCCTAAATGTTATGATCACAGCCTGAGGTAGCTGCATTGCCTGTGGGGAGGGCAATGGCTTTGCAGGCGGCGTTTAAATTTTTCAGGTTTCGTGGGTCAAATTGGTGAACGCAATAAAAATATTGACAAAATCCAACATTATTTTCCGTTTGTTAAGTATATATCTAATAGCTTAAATGGGATAGTCTGAAATTATTATAAAGGACTTTTATTATGAATTTATTACTACCGACTTCATTGCATCATGAGGTATTGGATATAGTTTATTCATTTTTTCATGCAAAAACGGCTGTTGACACGGTTTTGGTTATTAATTCATGTGCAAGGGGTGAGGCAACACCCGAAAGTGACCTCGATATTGCCGTTTTAGTTGCTCCTAACACTTCACAGATTGAGATGGACTTACTTGAAAATGAATGGCAACGTTTTGCATCTACTCATGATAGGGTTCAAGCGTTTTGTCAGCTTAGCCCATTTACTGGGGTACATCTGGATGTGATTAACGGTCGTTATCAACCAGCACTTTGGGATGATGGCGGTGGACCCGACGAATTTGAGCTCGAAATAGGTAATCATATCGCATACAGTAAACCCATTTATGAATGCGGGAGCTATTTTGAGGCACTTAAAAATGAGTGGCTTCCTTATTACGGTAATGACCTACAAGCTCAACGGGCTGAGATGGTAAAGAATGCCTGTTTGTATGACCTTGCTTATATTCCGTTTTTAGTTGAACGGAATCTTCTGTTCCAAGCGTTTTCCAGATTGTATAAAGCACAACAAGAGTTTATTCAATGGCTATTGATTAAACATCGACAGTATCCCATTGCCTATAACAAGTGGCTTGAAAAACAGATTGTTGAATGGCTTAAAAAGCCTGATTTATGCCGAGAACTAAAAGAGATCCTGTCTATTGATCAATTTGAGGGGCAAGTTTTTATCAAGAATGGGGAGCGTTTAAAGAAGTTGCTGCTTAATGAAGTTAACGAACGCGACGATACCAGAAATCTTTAACTTCAATATTGGATAAAGAATCATCAGCAGCCAAAAATTCGAGCAAAAGACGGTTGAATTTCGCTTTCTCTTCTAACATGGGGTAGTGGGAGCATTGATCAATTTTTATGATCAAACGATCATCAGCTGTGTTTTGAGCACTGTTTCCTTCATAGGGTTGGACAACAGGGTCTTGCCCACCTGAAAGCAGCATGATAGGGAGGGGTAAGTTATCCAGATAGTTGTTTAAGTCGAGGGTTTGAATTTCTTCAACCAGACAGCGAACCGCTTCCTGATCCGTTTTGCGAAGCTCTTTGTCAACTTCATCAAATGAGTCGGCCTTGTTGACAATTCGGGAGACATAATTTTCAAAAGTGTTTTCGCTAATACGGCCGTCTAGATAAGACCCTTGAATGGGTAATGAAATGAGAAATAGTTTTTCCACTTTCTGCGGGAATCGATGAGCGAAGCAAAGTCCGACAATACCGCCTAGCCCATGACCAACAATATTGACTGATTTGGCGATTTGTAACTTATCGATGAATTTATTGATGAGATCGACGTAACAAGAGATTTTATACAGCTCATTTGATTTGGTTGAATCACCAAAGCCCCATAGATCGAGTGCATAACCACGATAATGGCGGGAAATGCCTTGCATAGACGGCCACCAATATCGCCACGAGCCGATAAAGTCATGGATAAATAGAACTGGCTCTCCGCGACCCAGAACTTCAAAATGTATGAGCTTGTCGTCATCAATTGTGGTAATGCTCATACCAACGCCAATACCTTTAATTCAAAATACGGTTAATCTTTTCCACTAAATCATCAGGCGAAAACGGCTTCAAAATATAGTCAGAAGCCCCTGCATCAATCCCTGTTTGAATTTCTGCGTCTTGCCCTTTGGCTGATAAAAAGATGACAGGTATATTGGCCGTATGGTCAATTTCCTTGAGTCGCCGACATGCTTCATATCCTGTCATTCGTGGCATACGGACATCCATTAAAATGATGTCAAAGGTGTCTGCCTTGGCT
>JANQSK010000317.1 GCA_028284105.1 Anaerolineae bacterium | reverse complement strand
AAAATGCATTACGTGGATGAAGGGCCACGAGATGGCAAACCAATTTTGCTGATGCATGGGGAACCAAGTTGGTCGTTCCTCTATCGAAAAATGATCCCTGTACTTGTAGGAAACGGATATCGTGTTTTGGCACCTGATCTGATCGGATTCGGAAAATCTTCAAAACCGACCGAATTAGCAGATTATTCCTATGCACGATTCATCGATTGGACGATGTCTTGGTTCGACCATTTGGATCTATCAAACGTTGCCTATTTTGGGCAGGATTGGGGTGGATTGATCGGTTTGCGCATTGTAACGGCCGTTCCAGATAAATTTAGCCATATTTTTGTGGCCAATACTGGGCTGCCAACGGGTGACCACAAAGTGCCGGATGCATTTTTGCAGTGGCAAAAGTTTTCACAAACAGCACCGGTGTTTCCCGTGGGTGCTATTCTCCAAAACTCAACGGTTTCCACCCTGACGGATGAAGAAGTAGCGGCTTATGAAGCTCCATTTCCTGATGAAAGCTATATGGCAGGTGCACGTATTTTCCCATCGCTTGTACCGACTACGCCTGATAATCCTGAATCTGAAAACAATCGTGCCGCTTGGAAGGTGCTATCTCAATGGGAAAAACCACTTGTCACCTTGTTTAGTAATTCGGATCCTGTAACAAAGGGAGGAGAACGGCCGTTTCAGAAACTTGTTCCTGGTGCTCAAAATAATCATCATCGCATTATTGAGGGAGGTGGACACTTCCTCCAAGAAGATAAAGGACCAGAAATTGCTCAAATCATGATTGATGTCATTGAGGGGTAGGTGATTAAAAGCCAATGGCCTCAATTATGAAACGTTTTTGGTGGGAAAGGGATGATTTAGAATATCGAAACGGCCGTTTGCATCTTGGGGAGCAAGATTTAGCTCATTTTATTGAATCCTCAGGCACACCAACATTTGCCTATCGTGGGCCCCGATTTGTTGAAAATCTAAATAGAATCCATGATGCACTCAATCGACAAGAAGTTTCTCATCGAATTCATTATGCGATGAAAGCGAATCGCTATCCGCCTTTGTTGACCTATGCACGTTTGATGGGAAAGTGCGGTATCGATGTTTGTTCTCCCAATGAGCTGTTGCTAGCTCGGCAAATGGGATTCAAAGAACATGAAATCATTTACACAGGGACATCTGTTTCCAATCAAGATTTAGAAATCATCGCGCGACATCCGAAGGTGCATGTGAACTGTGATGCAATCAGCACTATTCGTCGTTTGGGTGAGCGCTGTCCAGGTCGGGAGATTGGTATACGTATCAACCCACAGTTGAGCGCCTCGTATGTTTCATATTTGAGCTATGGAGGCGAAAAAGCCACCAAATTCGGAATTTACCCAGATCGTTTTGAGGAAGCTTTAGCTGTTGCTGAAGAATATCAACTCAAAATAACCATGCTCCATGTCCACAGTGGTGCTGGCTATTTAAATAAGCATTTGCCCCTTTTTGAACAAATTCTAGAAAAAATGTCAACTTATTTAGACCAATGCCCTCAAATTAAGCAAGTAGATATTGGCGGTGGTTTGGGTGTGCCGATGATTGAGGAGGATAATTTACTCGATTTGGATCGCTGGGCAACGATCGTTGCAAATTTTGCCAATCCGAGAGGCTTAGAAATTCTTCTTGAACCCGGGGATTATTTGGTGAAAGATACGGCCGTTTTGCTTGTTGAGGTCAATTCAGTTGAAGAGAAAGGTGGCACCTGTTTTGTCGGGGTAAATGCGGGATTTAGCATCACAAATTTGCCAGCTTATTATGATTATCCGCTCATCGTGTCGCCTGTTTTTTATGATTCTACTGTTCCCTTGAAAACAGTAACGATTGCTGGACATATTAATGAAGGATTGGATGTTCTGGCTGAAGATGTTGTTTTACCTGAGCTAAAAGAAGGGGATTATTTAGCGATGATGAATGTAGGGGGCTATAGCACATCAAACAGCTCAAACCACTGCATGCGCGGCGATTTTAGCGAGTATTTGTTTATTGAGTAATTTAAAAATCTTAGGCTCATTTATCGGTCATTTCGAGGGAAGTGATTCAATATAATTCTTCATCCGATAGTCTGTAACGACGAGAAATCGCTAGTACATTACTAAACTAACGCCTCCATTGGGAATCTAAATGAAAACCAATGGAGGCGCTAGTCACACAAGGTTACAGCGATTTCTCGTCGCTTTATCGGTAGATTTTGAGATTAGTTATGGGTTCGCTTCCCTCGAAATGACCACATGTAGAATCAGTCTTTTAACAATGCATTGCTTAACTCAAGAGAATTGATTTGAACGCTTCATAATCGTTAGAAACGGCCGTTTTGCGGGCGGGTCTAGATTGCAATGCTTGAATCGCTTCCGTATTATCAACTGCAATGCCAGTTGCTTGTTGAATCTCGGCTGCAAATTTTATGGGTGAAGCGGTGGCAATAATAATTTTCTCCATGTCCGGATGAGCATGCTCCTCGCTTATCTTCCAACCGACAGCGGTGTGTGGATCAAGTAAATACCCATATGTTTCATAAACGCGTTTGATTGTTTCAATCGTGGTGTCGTCTGATACTTTGAAGGCTTGAAGTGTTTCTTGAAAACGGCCGTGGTCATGACCGAATAGCTCAAGCACCCGAATGAAATTACTAGGATTGCCGACATCCATCGCATTTGAAAGCGTAGTAATAGTTGTGCGAGGCTCATAAATGCCAGTTTGCGCATAGCGAACGGCAGAGTCGTTTTTGTTAGTGGCTGCAATAAAGCTAGTGAACGGTAAACCCATTTCTCGTGCAAATAACCCACCCGTTAAATTGCCAAAATTTCCTGATGGCACAATAAACTGAATTTGGTCAGTTGGTAATAGAGCGTAGGCGTAGATGTAGTAAATAATTTGGGGAATCAAACGACCAATACTAATTGAATTTGCCGAGGTTAACTTAAGATTTTTCAGTTCTGGATCATTAAAGGCTTGCTTCACCATCGCTTGGCAATCATCAAAAACGCCTTCGATTTCAATGGGATGCACATTATCAGCTACACGAGTTAACTGCTCTTCCTGCAGTGCACTAACGCGCCCCTTTGGAAAAAGAACATACACTTCAATATTAGGAACATTTGAAAAACCATGTGCAATTGCTCCACCTGTATCACCACTTGTTGCGACAAGCAGTGTGATTTTTTCTTGTCGCTTGGTTAAAAAGGCACTCATTAACCGCGACAAATTTTGAGCAGCCACATCTTTGAATGCTTGAGTAGGGCCGTGGAAAAGTTCAAGAATGTGGAAGGGTCCTACTTTTTTTAATGGAATGGGAAAATGCTGGGCGTCATAAGCCAACTCTTTCAAAATTGAGGCATCAATTTCTTCTCCAAACCATTTTTGAAGAACTTGATTCCCGATTTCCTGCAGTGATGCACCTTGTAAATTCGCTAATTCATTTGGCGAGAAAGCGGGAAATTGGGTTGGAAAATAAAGACCACCATCAGGTGCTAACCCCCTAAATAGAGCGGTTTCAAAGTCAACGTGAGGGGCTTTTTTGGAAGTGCTGTAATAGTTAATTGGCATATCGTTTTGAAATATTTGGGATGAGATACTCATCAAAGGAGCGATCTGCATCATATTGAGGTTTCCATCCCCAATCCTGTCTGGCCGAACTGTCGTCTAAATCGCCAGGCCAGCTATCAATGATGGCTTGTCGTTTTTCATGGACATCATACGTGATTTCGACATCTGGAAATGCGTTCAAAACCCGTTCGCGAATCTCACCGGCGGTTAAGCTAAAGGCGCGCACGTTGTATACAGTTTGAGTGAGGTTTTCTTGCGGAGCATTGGCAAGTTGGAGTAGGGCATGGGCTGCATCTGGCATTGCCATGAAGGGTATACGGGCATCCTCACGAACAAAGCAGCCATAAGGTTTGCCTTGTGCCGCTGCATGCAGCATTTCTGGCGCATAATCACTCGTTCCGCCAGTAGGGACCGTGACCGCACTAATCAAACCTGGAAAGCGAACGGAGCGAAAATCAACTGAAACTGGGCTTTCTGCTGCGAGTTGACGGTAATGGTGGGTGAAGTAGTTCCCTAGCATCTCGCAGTACAGCTTGTTGCAACCATACATTGTTCGTGGTTGATTCCATTCCCATTCTCGAACGCGTTGATAGAGCCCTTTGCTATGAGCAATTTGCGGCATACCGTACACTGCAATTGAGCTTGGAAAGATAAATTGTATTGGTTTATTCCGCCATTGAGATTGTTCAGCCGCTAATTGAAGCAAACCACGTGTCCCTTCGACATTAACTTCATGCGCAATAGCTGGGGTGAATTCGCTGCTAGTTGAGAGGAGGGCTGCTAAGTGAAAGATGGCATCAATTTCGTATTGTGTGACGATACGTGCTAGTAGAATTTTATCGAGTAAATTGCCCTCAACATGCTCAACGACGTGCTTTTTTATGTTGGGGGGCAACGGCCGTAAATCCATCGTCAACAAATCGACATTTCCCTGAGCTGCAAGATGCTCTATGAGCGCATGCCCTACCTCACCGCTTGCTCCAGTGATAAATACAACCTTCTTTCTCATATAACGCCTAATTCCTTTCCAGCTTGTGTAAATGCAGCAATTGCTTTGTCAAGTTGCTCGGTTGTAAGGGCTGCGGACATTTGAGTGCGAATACGTGCTTGTCCCATTGGAACCACAGGGTAAAAGAAGCCGGTCACATAGACCCCTAATTCATAGAGTCGATTGGCCATATCTTGAGCAAGTTGCCCTTCACCAAGCATGATCGGGATGATGGGATGTTCACCAGGCAAAAGATGAAAACCAGCTTGCTCCATGCCTTGCCGGAAGTGTTGGGCATTTTGAGAAAGCTTTTCACGTAAATCATCCCCTTCGCGACACAGTTTTATGGCTGCGCTTGCGCCACCTAGGATGGCTGGAGGTAGCGCATTGGAAAAGAGATACGGCCGTGAACGTTGGCGAAGCATATCAATGACAGGTTGCGAAGCAGCAACAAAACCACCAGCAGCACCACCAAGGCTTTTGCCTAAAGTGCTTGTTAAAATATCAACTTGGAGTCCGAAATGAGCCGCTGTTCCTTTGCCTTCAGGCCCTAGAATGCCTGTTGAATGACAGTCATCCATCATCAATAGTGCATCATATTCATCAGCTAGACGACGCAATTCAGGCACATTAGCGATGTAGCCATCCATTGAGAAGACGCCATCTGTCGCAATTACAATGGTTCGAGCGTTATTGGCTTTGGCTTCTTTAAGTTTGGCTTCTAAGTCAGCCATATCATTGTTAGCAAAACGATATCGTTTTGCTTTGCACAAGCGAATGCCATCAATAATTGATGCATGATTTAATGAGTCTGAAACAATTGCGTCTTCAGCATTCAGTAAAGGCTCAAAGACGCCTCCATTTGCATCAAAACAGGCTGCGTACAAAATTGCATCATCGAAGCCAGTAAATTCGGCAATTTCTTCCTCAAGCTGACGATGATAATCAAGTGTGCCACAGATAAAACGGACGGAGGCCATGCCGTACCCATATTGGTCCATTGCTTTTTGAGCGGATGCCACAATGTCTGGATGATCGGCTAAGCCTAGATAATTGTTGGCGCATAGATTGATAACGGCCGTTTCTTTTCCTGCTATTTCGACCATAATGGAGCCCGATTGGGGTGAGGTAATCAGGCGTTCTCGTTTATAAAGTCCTTCTTGATCAATGGATTCTAACTCTTGTGTTAATCTTGCATAGGTAGATTGACTCATGTATAGACCTCAACTTTTGAATGAACGTTGGATGGTATCTGAGAAGAGTGAAAAAATAAAGTAGGATTTGGTATGCACAGATGTGCGAGGCATACATCTGTATTGTGCGGTTCGCACAAAATTTTTTTAAAGAGAGATGCCCAAACGCCCACGTGTGACTTGAAACGCGATATTTTCCTGTCGATTTGCAACGGTAGTATAGGTGCCATCAATCGCTTGTTGGATTAATCGCCCAAAATTGAATAGATTTTCCTCGCTTGAATTTGGTTCAAAATCAAGTTGGCCTAATGGGGTGTGGCTTTGCAAAACAGGGAGAAAGGGGTGACTTGGCAACGGCCGTTTAACGAGACCAATCATCAAATCGACGCCAGTCGCACCGAGACCTGTGATTGTTTCAACCCAGTTGCTCGATGGGTTATCCATGATAAAGAAGCCTGAGGTCTTAGGTTGTTTTGCAAAGTGGAGATTGGGTGCAGTTTTATCAATTTGAAGCTGTGTTTGAAATAGGTTGTGCTCAAGAAGATTGTCTCCGGAGCAAAAAATAACTTGTCCGTTAATGGCCAGAAGTTGTTGCGTGAGCTTTGCACTAAAAACGGCCGTTTCATCATCAATTGCTCCCTCAGATAAAATTCCAACCCGAATGGGGATATTTGATTTTTTGGGGTGATTGCTTTTTGACTTTTGATTTTGTTCGATAAGCCAAGATTGCATTTTATGAATCACAGGTTCGATGCCCCCATCGAGTTGAATGCTGGCCCATCCAAAAGCATCAGGATCTAAATCAGCATCTAGCCATTGATTTCGCCAATATGCATTATGCGTTTTTTCACACCCGTGCTCAACCATCATGCAATTCTTGATGTGTGGATGCGTCACATACCCTAACACGATGTCTGTAAATTCAGGGACTGCCGATGCACCACATCCTTCGGTATGGGAGAGGGCAACTGTTTTGCCAGCTTGCTCTGGATTTATTCTTTGAGCACACATTTGGGCAATTTGTCCGGAGCACAGGCTGGTTGGCATGATGAGATTCAGGTGATGTGTTTTGTTTTGCAGATGTTTGAATTCTGGCAAGATCGCTTCTTGAGATAGAGTCGGAATTGAAAACGGCCGTTCTTCAACATCTTTTGTTCGTGAATCAGACGTTTGATGGTTTTTAAGCGGCCAGTCTCGCCATATTTGTACTTGAGCATGGCCAGCTTGTTCACCTGCGCTTTTTTCACCAGAGATAATTCTGAGCAATTTTTGGAATGATTCTTCTCCAAGATCATCCATGGAACGGCCGTTTAAATATGTGCCAGCATCAATATCCATATCTGACTCAAGCATATTGAAGCGTTTGCTGGTTGTTACAATTTTGATGGTGGGGACAAACGGGAAGTTGGTGATTGAGCCGTTTCCCGTGACAAAAAAGATAAGATTACAGCCTGCCCCAACTTGCCCTGCAATGCTTTCAAGGTCATTGCCTGGACTATCCATGAAATAAAAACCAGGCATTGTCATCGGTTGACTGTAATCAATCACAAAATCAAGCGGAACTTGAGGATGCCGTTTTGTGGCTGCCCCTAATGATTTGAGGAAGATATTGTAAAGACCTCGATACAGGTTGCCCCCAGACGGGTTGCCTTTGACAGAGTGCCCATGTCGTTTGGCCCATTGTTTAAATCGTTCAACTGTTTTGAGGAAGGTAACGGCCGTTTCCCCATCCTTGATGTTGTCTAAAACATAAGATTCAGCACCGACCAGTTCATCCGTTTCAGCCAAATTGGCACTTCCGCCTTGGGCAATGGTCTCTTTTGCCAGCCAAGAGGCCAAGGGGTTTCCTGAAATGCCCGAAAACGAATCTGAACCCCCACACTGAAGCGCAATCTTGAGTTCACTTAAGGGTTGAGGTGTGCGTTGTTGTTGTCCTAGAATGTCTACCCATTCTTGAATAATTCGTAAAGCCTCTTCAAGCTTTGCGCTGAAATTGCCATTCACAGATAGAAAAGAATAATGTACGTCAATGATGGCGTATCTATTTTCTTCTAAATAATTTTTTAAACGGCCGTTATTCCCTTGACCATCATCAATAATGAGCACAGCGCCGACATTGGGATGCACAATGTAGCCCGCCATAGTGCGAAGAAAAATCTCGTCGTTGTTTGCTTCTGCTGAATTGCCTTCGGTATGTGTGATCGCCACAATATCATCGATATGTTCTGATTGTTTGATCGATATGGCGGCTTGTTTCTCAAGGAAATGGGCAAACCCTGAGGTAATGGTTGTTGTGCTTAAAAGGGCAATACTGTTCCGCGTTCCTACACCGCGATTGCCCGGTCGTTTGTAACCCAAAAAGGTGGCAGTGGGAAGCTTCTGCGTGGGATAAACGGCCGTTTTCAACTCAGCTTCATTAAATTCAAATGGGGGAATGTCGTCACTAAAATTAGGATTACTTGGCAATTCAAAGGGCAATTTTCGTGAGCTGAGCTCTTGAAGCATGGCTGTGTTACAAATGTATTCCCCAGCTACAATATTAGAGATTGCTTTGCCGAACGGAAAGCCCCATGAGGTCAGTAAATCCCCTTTTTGAATGGGTTGAATGGCGAAGCGATGCCCTTCGAGAATTTGATGGGAAGTCTTGAATTGTTGCTTCTTGAAATAAACGGCCGTGTTTGCTTCAATAATTTTGGTAGCAATTGCACAATTGTCATCATCACTCGCTAAACGACCAATGTCTTGAAGCTGAAAAACCGTCATTTTATCCTTCCTCAGATCTGTAATGAATTAAACTGCTATTTGTTTCGACAAACGAAAATGAGACTTATGTGATTTACCTAAATATATCTTCTGAGTTGTTCAACCAGTGCTGTATTCATTTGTCGGGGTTCGTCTGATAAGCGGTTTGCAAAGCGTCTTTGCCCAGGGAGTCGAATACCATCCATATTTTCTAACTTCTCAAAGAAAGCCTCACTGTGGGATGCCCAATCTTCACCTGCAAGGATTTCTGGCGACATAGCCATGATAAATTCCCCACCACGTGCAGGTCCACCATCTTTATTGTCTGCTTCGGCCGCTTCATAGCTAAAATAATCGCCAACTAAGCCAGCGGAAAGTAACTCAATCATCGTGGCGATTGCAGAGCCTTTGTATCCACCAAACGGCAGGATGACGCCCCCATCGTGGATTTTCTTGGCGTCTGTGGTTGGATTTCCATCTGCATCGAGTCCAACCCCAAGCGGGAGTTCATGTCCGTCACGTGCTGCAACGCCAATATCTCCGCGTGCTTTTGCGGCTGTCGCCATATCAAATACATAAGGCGCTTTTCCAGGTCGAGGATAAGCAAATGCAACCGGATTTGTACTAAAGAATGCCTTGGCC
>JANQSK010000315.1 GCA_028284105.1 Anaerolineae bacterium | reverse complement strand
AAAATTGGGGGATAGTGGTGTCACTGTTGGGAGTATTGGGGGCTATGGGCTGGGGATTTAGTGCAAGGGATCAGGGATCGAGGACTAGGGATCAGAAATTGGGGAGCGGTAGGCAGACTTTTATCTTAATCACTCTTAGCTTATTAACCTTCTTGCTCAGTTTCACGCCGCTATTTAATCGTCCTCGTCTTCAAGACGGCCGTTTATCGACGGCTCAAGCTACAAGCAACCTCACCTTTGGGAATCCAACCAATCCAGCTCAGGTCAAACTCCTTGGATACACAGAGCTACCCGAGATCATGCCAGCTGACCAGCCTATTGAGATGATGTTTTATTGGGAACCTCAGGTGCCTTTGGAACGACCGTATCGTGTGGGTTTGACGGTGGTTGATGAAAACGGCATTCGCTGGTCAGAAAGTGGGCTGCGTGATTATCGCTGGACACGAGCAGCGCCACCTACCCAATCTTGGTCAATCGGGCAATATGCTCAAACAGCGTTCTTTCTTGATTTACTCCCAGGAACACCTCCCGGTCGATATGATGTGCAGCTTTCCTTCTTTGATGAAGAAACATTGACTCCCTTAACAATTTTCCAAGAAGGTGCAGTGCTTGGCCCAACTGTCTCACTTGGTGAATTACAGGTCGATGCACCAAAACGGCCGTTTACAACACAAGACCTAGGTGGCGACTTTAACCAACTCAACAATCTGACCTACCGAATGTTGATTGACCGTGAGCAAGCAATTCCTGGGGACAATGCGCTCGTGACGCTGATTTGGGAATCTGACATCGCACTCACTGCAGACCTCCAATTGTTGAACCCAGACGGTGAGATTGCGACATCCTATGACGTTCAATTGCCATCGCTTGAGGAAGGCGTTTGGCGGCATCAGCAGTTTGTTCGCTTGCCGGCTGCTTTGGAAGATGGTGAACATCAGTGGCAATTACAAGTTGACGAAGAAACGGCCGTTGTTGGCACGATAGAGATCAATGCACCAGATCGGCTATTCACTCAGCCGCAAGTTGACATAATTGTTGGCGCGGCATTAAATAACGAAGCAAGGTTAACGGGAGCATCCCTATCAAGCTCAACATTACTTCCGAACACGCAGCTTGATATAACGCTGATCTGGCAGGGATTACTTGAGATGGAAACAAGCTATCGTGTGTTTGTACAGCTGCTCGATAGCGCTGGTCAAATCATTGCCCAATCAGATGGCTTGCCAGCCAATTGGACTCGTCCCTCAACAGGTTGGCAACCGGGTGAATTTATCATTGATACCCATTCCCTCGACTTACCTGACACCTTGCCAGATAATGAATTTGTTTTGATTGTGGGCTTGTACACTTTGGAAAACGGCCGTTTGCTTACCCCAGATGGAAGCGATGCTATCACAATTCCCATCAGCAATACGCCCTAGCCTCCATGTTCGCGCAGTTGTCAACTTTTCTTTAGCCTCATACAATCAGCCAAACGAGATAAGGACGAAGCATGGATTCAATCAATATATTTGGACAAATTCGACGCACGCTTGCAGGACTGATGAAATCCCTTTCGGAGGAGCAATTGCTGTTCATTCCAGATGGGTTTGACAACAATATTGCTTGGAATATGGCACACGTCGTCTATGTTCAAGAGTCCCTCACTTATCGAAAGTCAGGCGTTGAAACAATAACGAACGACACACATGCCGCAATGTTCAATATGAACACATCTCCATCCGATTGGACCACACAACCAGATTTAGCTGAAATTCGCGAACTGCTCAAAATAACGGGTAAAAAGTTAGCATCAGATTATGAAGCGGGAGTCTTTAAAAACTTCCAGCCGTACACAACGTCTACCGGTTTTAGCCTTGCGACAATTGAAGAGTCGATTGCATTTGTGAACTTTCATGAAGGGCTACATCTTGGAACCATCTTATCCATTCGCAACTTTCTAAACCGATAGAACAACTAGGGAGGCCACCATGGAATTTCTTGACCTAACAATGAGAGACTTTATTCTCCAATTTTTCCTTCCAGGGGTCATGATTCTTATTGTGCTTGACATTGTGGTGCTCCTTGTGGGAAAACTGATAAACCAGCAAAAATCTCAAAACTACAAAGAGTAATGCATTCAAAATTACACATTCATCACTATGGCTCGAAAAAGAAAAATCGTTTATTCATCAGATGAAGGGCGCTACTGCTCCAAATGTGGTCGCCCTCAAGACCTTTGCCAATGTAATGCGCAGAAAAAAGCCAAAGTCAAGGGGGATGGTGTTGTGCGTGTCAGTCGGCAGACAAAGGGTCGAAAAGGGGCTGGGGTCTCAGTCATTACGGGCTTGCCCCTTAATGAAAATGATCTCAAAGCATTAGCTAAAACCTTAAAGAAGAAAGTGGGCAGTGGGGGCACCGTTCGGGATGGCGTCATTGAAATCCAGGGAGAGCACCGCGATAGACTGGTTGAAGAGCTCAAAAAACTTGGGTATCAAGCCAAGCGTTCGGGTGGGTAAAATTTCCGATCGATTTTGGATCGGTTTTTCTTTATGATAACAACATATCTATTGTAGGAATCAAATTGACAGTCGATGACCGCGCTTTCCAACCCCTTCTGTCAATCAAAATCTCGGAGGTTGTTACCATGAAATTCCCCTTAAAACTTGAATTTAAAAAGATTGCTTTATCCCCACAACTTTCTGTCTATGATGCAGACGATCAATTACTGTTTTATGTAAAGCAAAAGCTGTTTAAACTCAAAGAAGCGATCACCGTTTATGCGGATAAGGAACAAACACGGCCGTTATACAAAATCAACGCCGACCGCATCATCGACTTCTCTGCTAAGTATCACTTTACTGATGAAAACGGCATTGAAATTGGTGCGATTAAACGAAACGGCCGTCGCTCACTCTGGAAGTCACGCTACGACATTTTCAATGGGAGCGAAATGCCCATCATGCGCATCGAAGAGGAAAACGCGACCGTTAAATTTATGGACGCCTTCTTCTCAGAAATTCCTATCATCGGTTTGTTTAGCGGCTACGTTTTTAATCCTGTCTATCTTGTCGAGCGTCCAGACGACACGCTGTGCCTCAAAGTAACAAAAAATAAAGCATTCCTCGAAAGTAGCTTCACCATTGAACAAAGCCAACAGTTATCAGAACAAGAACAGTTACAAACTGTGCTAGGCGTCTTGATGATGACTTTGATTGAACGGACTCGCGGCTAAATCATGGCAACCAGAAACGATTGGCTTGGGTTCTCAGTAGTCTCTATCGTGTTTGCAGGATTGCTTTTAGGCATCCTAGCCATTCAGCAGGGTGAAATCCGTGCTTATCGAAATCGAGGCGTCGAAACCGAAGCCAGCGTTACCTTCAAAGGGACCCGAACAGAATATTCATCAAGTACCGACACTTCTTCGACGATTCACTACATCAATCTCACCTACTTTGATAAGTCTAATGTGGATGAAGAAGCGAGTGAAACGACTGTAGACATTCTCGAAGGTGAATTTGAGTTTGGTGAGATCAACATTGGTGAATTTCAACGCGCTGAAGCTGAGATCACCAAGGCCAGCTATGATGCAATCGAAGTTGGCGATGATGTTTCTGTACTTTACTTGCCCAATTCTCCAGATGAAGCAAAGCTCACAGATGAGGTTCTAAACTTTAGACCCACATTTCTATACGGCTTGATTGGTCTTTGTGGTGTTGGATTGTTGTATACATTGATTCGCGCGATCGGTGCACCAGTAAAGAAGCCCAAGGGCGAATTTGAAGAAGTCTACCCCTAAACGTTGTTTGTGTTGATGGGGCATTTTGTGAAATTTCCAAAATGCCCTTTTGTTTTTCAAGATGGATCCAGCAAATAATATTTTAATTCCCATTTCCCTGTGTGGGTTTGTTTTTATTTTCTTTGGCCTTTTTGCTATTTATGCGCTGCAGCGTATTAAAAATATCAATAACACATGGACAAAAGTCGCTGAAAAGCACGGGATGTCTAACCTCAAACCCAACAGCACCTATCCAGAATACCAAGGCCGTACCAACCGAGTGGATATTGGATTAGATGTCATTTTTCAACAGTACACGCTTGTCCGGTCTGATTCGACAACGGGGATAAGTCGGACGAAAACAAGCCGACCGTGGACTCGAATTTATGCCAATTTAGACGTCCCGCCACCCTTTGAGCTCCGTTCCCGCCACCAAGGTGTTGCAGAAGATAGTCAATATCTTGCTAAACCCACAGGGGATGCCCAATTTGACCAAAAGTATGAGCTCTTTTTGCCACAAAACACGGCCGTTTCTGACGTCCTAACACCCAAACTCAAACAGCTACTTCTTGATGCCCATCCTCCCGTCCACATCTTCAAACAAAAAGTGTTTTGGTCAAAAGTCCGCATCGTCACCAACACCACAATGCTAGAAAATGCCCTACAAAACTGCATTGATGTGGCGTCACTTCTCAACCAACAGTCAGAAAACAATTGATTCAACAAAAAAAGCCAGCCAACAATTAAATTGCTGGCTGGCTAAACATTAATTTGTGATTGGGGTATTGCTCAGATCAATATCGAGCTAATTTCCAATGCTTAAACCATCAATATTCTCATTGCCAATACCAAGCTCACTGCCAGTTGCATAAATTGCATAAGCACAGCTCGTGGCATCGCCTGTGGTGGCTGAATAACAGCCAATGAGGTCTGAACTAGAGCCAGTTGCACCGGTTACCGTAAAGTCACCACGTGTGGTAAAGATGATGTCGCCATTAGCTTCGTTGATAGCTAAGCCGTAAATCTCTTCAACGCTCGTATCCATATCAACATCTGACCCGTCAAAGTAAAGCGACCAACTGCCTGAAGTATTTTCTCCATAGGTTCCTGAGAACAATAGCAAATCTTCATCACGATTTGTGCCAAGTGTTCCGACGTTGTTACTCCCGATCGTTGAGAGGACGAGGTCACCGTTGGCCAGCTCGTAAACGGCCGTAATTGCCTCACCACCACTGCTCATATCCACATCTGAACCATCAAAGTAGATGGAGAAGGTGCCAGCAGTTGTTTCACCGGTGCTCGTTGGCGTAAAGAGCAAAATGTCACTGTTATCTACCAAGCCAAGGTCAGTAACCTCAGCATCTTGGCGAATCGTCAGGAGAATTGAATTATCTGCCCGCACATGGAATGCACTCACGTCCAAGGCACCATTTCCACCCAGACTCACATCAGAGCCATCAAAGAACATTGCCCAACTATCCGTTGTTGGATCATAAACGATGATATCTTCATCAACGAAGGTAACACCACCGGCATTGCCAGAGCTGGTTGAGCTAATGTAAATCAAGTCGGAGCCAGCAGGTGGTTCAACATCATTGATGGTCCAATCAAACGTGACGCTGCTTGTTTCGATACCATCCGTAACATCGATTGTCACAGTGAAGCTTCCTGCGCTTTCATAGTTCAATACACCAGAAATTTCGCCTGTGCTGCTATTGACGCTCAACCCAGCTGGCAATCCGCTTGCGCTATAGGTCAAAGCATCTCCATTGCCATCAGTCGCAGTAACGGTTAGGCTGACGTTTTCACCTTCGTCGTTTGTTTGTGCACCGGGATTGGTCACAACAGGAGCCACATTGGGTTCAACAACACTCCATTCAAATGAAGCTGAACGACTTTCAGTGCCATCGTCAACGGTGACAGTCACATTATAGTCACCAGCTGTGCTTGTTGACCCAGAAATTTCGCCTGTACTGTTATTGATGCTCAATCCGGTTGGCAAACCCGTTGCGCTATAGGAGAGAGTATCTCCGTCACCATCGGTTGCAACAATGGTTAGTGAAACAACATCACCTTCGATATTGTTTTGATCACCGGGGTTGGTAATCACTGGGGCATTGTTTCCAGGAACGCTCGTTGTGCGCTGAACGCTAATTCCATCGATGAATTCATTGTCCATGCCAACTGAAGCCCCATTAAGGAACAGGGCATAGCTACAGCTACTGTCTGCTCCGGTGACAGCGCTTTGACATACGACGATATCAGAGGCATCACCCGTCACGCCACCTAAGTCAAAGGTGCCACGGTTGGAGAGGAAAATCTCGTTACTCGTTTCGTCAATAGACACACCATAGAATTCTTCAGTGCTATCTAACATGTCGGCATCAGACCCATCGAAGTAGAGCGACCAAGTTCCTGACGTATTGTTACCAAAGGTGCCTGAGAATCGGAGCAAATCTTCATCTCTTAGCGTACCGAGTGAGCCAACATTATTGGACCCTACGGTTGAGATGATGAGATCCCCATTGGCCATTTCATAAACGGCCGTAATATCTTCACCGCCACCCGTTAAGTCCACATCTGAGCCATCAAGGTACATTGAGAAGGTACCAGCAGTGGTATCACCCAAGCTCGTTGGGGTAAAGAGAATCACGTCTGCATTGGTGATTTCACCCACATCAGGCAACATTTCAGTGGCGCGAATGCTGAATAAAATCGAACCATCTTCACGGATATGAATGGCATCGATATCGGCATTTCCGCTCACGTTCAAGCCCACATCAGAGCCATCAAAGTAGAGAGACCACTCATCATTGATTGTGTCATAGGCCACGATATCTTCATCGGCAAAGATGACATCGCTGCCGACAAACCCACTACCAGTAATGCTGTAGTAGACCGTTTCATTGTCTTCAGTTGGTGGCGTAACGGCCGTTACTGTCCAATCAAACGTGGCATCATCAGAAGCTGCCCCATCAGAGACAGTTACCGTTACTGAATAGTTGCCCTCTGGGGTTGCTGAGCCAGAGATTTCACCTGTTGTTGTGTTAATGCTTAATCCTGAAGGGAGTCCAACGGCGCTGTATGTGAGAGCATCCCCATCATCGTCATTGGCAATAATGGTGAGGCTTACCACATCATTTTCATCGTTACTTTGCGCACCAGGATTAGTGATGATCGGTGCACGATTGGTGTTATTAACTGTCCAAACAAAGCTAGCTGAATCAGTGAGCACACCATCTGAAACGGTGACCGTTACGTTGTAACTACCCGCATCATCAAAACCAAGCGTTCCCGCAATTTGGCTGGCTGTATCGATTGAAAGTGACGCGGGGAGTCCAGTCGCACTAAAGGTCAGCCCGTCTCCATCTACATCTGAGCCAGCAACTTGCAAGCTGACGGTGTCCCCTTCGTTATTCGTTTGATCGCCTGGATTGGTGATGCTAGGTGCACGATTGGTGTTATTAACCGTCCAAACAAAGCTAGCTGAATCAGTGAGCACACCATCTGACACGGTGACGGTTACGTTGTAACTACCCGCGTCATCAAAACCAAGCGTTCCCGCAATTAAGCCAGCTGTATCGATTGAAAGCGACGCAGGCAATCCAGCTGCACTAAAGGTCAGTCCATCGCCATCAGCGTCAGAGCCAGCAACTTGCAAGCTGACGGTATCCCCTTCGCTATTCGTTTGATCACCTGGATTGGTGATGACGGGGGCTTGATTTGAACCGCTTATCGTCCAAACGAAGGTGTCGCTGTCTGTGATGTCACCATCAGTCACAGAGACTGAAACGCTGTAGCTCCCTTCACTTATAAAGCTTAAAGTACCTGCAATTTCGCCAGTTGCGCTATCGAGCGTCAAATCTGTTGGCAAGCCAGTCGCGCTGTAGGTCAAGCTATCTCCATCTGCATCGGTAGCAGAAAGCATGAGGCTTATGGTGTCCCCTTCATTGCTGTTTTGATCAGCTGTGTCACTCAAAATTGGAGGCTGATTGATGGTTGCGGCGGCCGTATTCATGTAAACACCATATCCATCACATTGCGCCGCAAAGATATCCAAATTACCGTCGCGATTGATATCGATGAAGTCAAAATCAAAGGTGTTTTGGCTCCAAGCGTGCTTAGCTCCACCGTATGGATCGCTCATTTGGCCAGTGCCATCATTAAGCAAGAGGGTAAATTTGCGGAAGTCAGCTGCGCCCGTGTCACAAGGTGGCCACATCGTATCGACATCGGCAATACCCATATCAAGGTCGCCATCCCCATCGAGGTCAGCAAAGCGGAAGTTCCCGCCATGGTCGCTCGTCTGAACGGCCGTTAAATCATTCTGATTGAAAGTGACTTCTGTATCAACCGTAAAGCCTGTTCCGATTTGCACATAATCTTGGTCATCGTCTTGAACAAAGAGGTCATTGATACCATCATTGTTCAAATCATCAATCCAGAACATGTAGGCGGCGCTGGTGGGGATTTCATCGTAGCTCGTGAAGTTTCCAGCACCGTCATTAAAGAGGGTAAAAATACCAGCGTGGCCCCAAGGCTGCACGTTGTATTCAGCAGAAAGCTTCACAATTTCATTATCACCATCATTATCCATGTCAATGATTTGGGCAGAGGTGCCAAAGGCTGACCAGCGATAGTCACCCAAAAGGGTTTGGCTTTCTTCTGTAAAGTTACCATTGCCGTCGTTGATCAGCAGCACGTCACGTGCGCCGCCGTCTAATGCATAGTTGGCAAAGTAGAGGTCATCATGACCGTCCCCATTCACATCCCCAGCCGTAATGGCGCAGAATTGCACGGTGTTGGTGTCGTAGCTGGCAGGTAAACGGCCGCTTTCGTCAGCATAGCCGAGCCAATTCCCTGAACCATCTTCCCCTAAGTTTCGATAAAGGGCCGGTTGGTCTTCAAAGGTTGTGGCGATAACAATGTCAAGCCAACCGTCGCTATCGATGTCGGTGAGCAACACGTCACGAGCATCGGTGAGGTTGGTTAACATGGCTGGGGCATAGATTGCCGTTTGGTCAATTAAGACGCCATCTACATTCATCAAGAGCGTGTCAGCCTGTTGACCAGCAATATCAAATGAGGTTTTGTGAACAATGACGATATCATCCCAACCGTCATTATTGAGGTCACCAACGGCCGTATCTTTTTCAAAGCTGTTGGCCGTATAAGTTAAACGGGTGCTTGTTTCGTCTGTGAAATCGACCCAGCCACCCGGTGCGGCGTTGACTGTCCAATCAAAGGTGAGGGTTGACGATTCGGTATTGTCGTTGACCACAACGGTGACTGAATAATTACCAGCGTCCCCAGCCACAACATACCCTTCAATCAAACCGGTGGTGGCGTTCATCACGGCCGTTCCTGGCAAGCCAGACGCGCTGTAGGTCAATGAATCCCCATCACTGTCGGTAGCAACAATCTGCAGTGAGATTGTTTCACCTTCTGTGACAGTTTGTGCGCCAGGATCTGTGATGGCGGGCAGTGAGTTGGTGAATTCATTGGTTGGTTCACCAAAAATTTCAACTTCTGCCAGCTGAAGGAAGTTTTGGCCTGAGAGCTGAATGCGTAAATAACGGCCGTTTGCTCGAGTAAAGAAGTTCTCCGTCGTGCCAGCCGCCCCAGCAAAGTAGAACGATTCAACGCCAGATTGA
>JANQSK010000294.1 GCA_028284105.1 Anaerolineae bacterium | reverse complement strand
TTGCTCGCGATCTTCATGATATTCCATCCACTGCGCTAGCCAACCGACCGTTCGTGGAATAGCAAACATCACTGTGAACATACTTGTTGGCAACCCCATCGCTTGGTAAATCAAACCTGAGTAAAAATCAACATTGGGATATAGTTTCTTCTGAATGAAGAAGTCATCTTCCAAAGCAATTCGTTCAAGCTCCAAAGCAATGTCTAACATTGGGTTGGCCCCAGTAACTGAGAGGACTTGATCCGCAACATTTTTGATGATTTTTGCACGAGGATCGTAGTTTTTGTAAACGCGATGACCAAATCCCATTAAACGAACTGAGCGATCTGTTTTTACCTTCTCAATAAAGGCTGGAATGTTCTTCACGTCCCCAATTTCATTCAACATTCGCAAGACCGCTTCATTTGCACCACCGTGCAATGGTCCTGATAAAGCCGCTGCCGCAGCTGCTACTGCGCTGTATGGGTCAACATGGGAGCTACCCACAGCACGCATCGCATTCGTCCCACAATTTTGCTCATGGTCTGCATGAAGGGTAAATAAGACATCAAGTGCGTTTTCCAAAACTGGGTCTGGTTCATATTGAGGTTCAACCATCTTGAACATCATATTCAAGAAATTACCAGAGTAGCTCAAATCATTATTAGGATAGTTGATAGGTAATCCCATACTGTGACGATAAGCAAAGGCGGCCAAGGTTGGCACTTTTGCAATCAATCGTTTTACCTGTAATAGTCGGTTTTCAGGGTCACCAATATCGCGAGCTTCAGGGTAAAAGGTTGACAAGGCTGCAACGCTACTGATGAACATCCCCATTGGATGCGCATCATACCGGAACACATCGAAGAACTCTTTCATGTTTTCATGAATCAAGGTGTGATGTGTAATTTCATCATTCCAGTCTGAAAGTTGATCTGCATTTGGCAATTCACCAAACAAAATGAGATAAGCCACTTCTGGAAACGATGCTTTTTCAGCTAATTGCTCAATGGGGTAACCTCGATAACGCAAAATCCCTTTATCACCAGCGATAAAAGTAATGTTACTCTTTGTTGAAGCCGTGTTTTTGAAGGCAGGATCGTAACTCATCATCCCAAAATCATCGTCATTGACTTTTATTTGACGTAGATCCATTGCCCGGATGGTGTCATGTTCAACAGGAATTTCATAGGTTTTGTTTGTACGATTATCAGTAATTGTGATTGTGTTTTTGGACATTAAACCTCCGCAAAATTTGCAGTTTCTGTTCGTACTGCATTTTCTCTTGACTGACATCAACAAGAAAGCAATACATAGCAGTTTTTCCAATTATGATGGTGAATAAATTATCAATTTCTTTTGGAAAGCTGCTCTTGGACTATAAATTGTAAATCTGATGGTGACTTGTATTTGGTTATCAAAATATATGATTGGGAACGTGGGTTTAGTTACAACAAATCATCAACGTGATGTCAAAATTGAATAAACATCATTTAGAAAATCAGAAGCTGAATTCTCAAACAACTATTCGTGAAATAAACTTCTTTGTTTTTAGGGAATGGAAACAATTTCACTTCAATTATTTTAATTTCTTTGTTTCTATTCACCAGTTTTTCAGGAATCGTGAAATTTATAACGAGTATATCGAATTCTGTTTATTTTAGCATCTCAAACCAATTAATTTAAAGCACTGCTAGCAAAACTGAGGGCTTCTTCTAATGTATGGATTCCACCTGCTGCCTGCTCTTCCTTAATAAGCCGCAATATGCGCCCAATCTCTGGTCCCGGCTGTAGGTTAAATTGCTTTATTAAATCACGGCCGTTTATCAATATTGGTGGATTAATTACCTGCTCGTAACGGTCAAATCGACCTTCTAACAAACCCGCTATGACCTTTAAATCATTATTATTCGATGATTTATTATCCCAAAGAAGAAGGGTCGCTAACGTGATGATCAATACATCTATCCCTTCATTTTCCAAGTCCAAATAGTATCGATAAATATGGCGTGACGTAAATGGTTGATCGGTCACTTGATCTAGTAGTTTATGCAATCGATTTTGATGGCGAATGCCTTTTATAATGTGATTGATGGCTTGATTACTAAACGCTAATGCACGGAATCGCTCTTCAAATTTTTCTGAAGTAGCGTGCGCGGATTCCGCTTGATTGTTGTCTAAAATGAGAGCCAATGTGCGCAGCAAAATACGGCCGTTTAAGCCCCCATCAATTTCTCGCTGCCAAAAAGATTTCAAATGAGTAGCAAAAGGCTTTAAAGTTTGCTGTATTGTTGCTTCGAGTTCACTATCTTTTTTTTCTTCAAAGATAAAATGTTCAATTTGAATCGCTTTTGAAAAAATGGGAAGCGCATCCTCATGTTCATCGAGTCTTTGAGCCAGCTCAGGAAGGATGGCTTTTAACAATCCAAACGAATGAAGCTGTCGGATAGCTAATGTTGGATTTTGAATGGATAATACCTTGAGCCATTCATCTCTAATGCGTTCCCCTGATGGTTGGCTCAGTAATCCAACAGCCTCTTTGATTTTCTGTTGTGTTGTTGGCTCAATTTCTAATGATAGTGAGTGTGATTGACGTATCGCTCGAATGGCGCGCACTGGATCATTTTTCAAGGCATCGGGGTTGGCTAATTGGATAATTTTGTCATCTAAAGCTTGAATACCCTGCGTAAAGTCAATGACGCTTTCTTTAAATTGGGCTGTGGCCGGAAGCGCCAAAGCGTTGATAGTGAAATCACGATCTTTGAGATCTTCTTCTAAATTGGCTCCCCGAAATTTTGCGAAATCAAGGGTTGTATCTTGCTCAGCAATAACAACACGACCAGTATCTCGCTCTTTATCGAGAATGTAGGCTGGCCACCCAAAAGCATCACCTGTTTTCAAGCTCAGTCTAATTGCCCCTCGAGGAACAACAAAATCAAGATCGTGTACAGGCTTTCCAAGCAAGATATCTCGGACGGCTCCCCCAACAAGATAAATTGGTTGGGATTGTTTGAGAAAAAACGGCCGTAATTGAACTAAGAGTTCAGGCAGTTGCAGGGGTGTCCCTTCCGATTGTTCAACAAATTGAACACGGAAACGATCTTTAGGTCGGTTTCGCTTCGCTAACCTTAATGCATCGTCAGGAGTTTCACCTACCCCGACAACAGTCTGATCCGCAAGAGCCACCCAACGACCCTGATAGGCTGAAAGATCACTCTCCGGCATTTAAATGCGCAAATGCCTCTGGTTTTAACACCGCAATATAGGGTAGATTTCGATAATATTCGTCAAAGTCTAGCCCATACCCCACAACAAATTCATCAGGGATTTCAAAACCAATATATTTCACATCAACCTCAACTTCTCGCCGAGATGGTTTCGTTAAAAGGGTGCAAATTTCGAGCGATGCTGGTTTTCTAGCAAGCAGAAGCTGACGAAGATAGCTCAATGTACGGCCACTATCGATGATATCTTCAACGATGAGGACGTGGCGCCCTTCTAAAGGCTGTTTTAAATCCATCATGATTTGCACAACCCCACTGGATTCAGTGCTTTTGCCTTCATAGCTAGAGACAGCCATAAAATCAACGTGGTGCGGTTTATTGATAGCTCGACTTAAATCTGAAAGGAAAATAAAGCCTCCTTTCAATACGCATATCATCAACAAATCATTACACTCTTTATACTCAGCCTCAATTTGAAACGCGATCTCTTCAATTCGAGCCTGCAATTTTTTTTCAGTTATGAGGGTGTAATCAATATTTTCTTGAATATTGGGGGGATTACTCATGGTTGGCTCCATTTCTAGCGGGTAATACTTGATGGCATTTCCGACATCGGGCTTCATAAACTTCAGATGCACCCACTAAAACGATAGGATCATCATAAGCGGCGGGTTGCCCATCAATCAAGCGCTGTGTACGGCTTGCGTCATCACTACAAACGACACAAATTGCGTGCAGTTTATCAATATGCTCAGCTTGAGCAATCAATCCAGGCATTGGTCCGAAGGGCTCTCCTCGGAAATCCATATCAAGCCCACCACAAATGACGCGTTTTCCTTGATCAGCCAGCTGATTGCAAATTTGGATTACCTCTGGCTCGAAAAATTGGACTTCGTCAATGGCGACAACTGTTGTATCAGATTCAATTAGGCCTGGGATATGAGCGGCCGTTTCAACCGGCACAGCTTCAAATGCCGCCCCATTATGTGATGTGACTTTTTCAACATGATAACGTTGATCAATAACTGGCTTAAATACCTGGACTTTTTGTTTGGCAATAACGGCTCGTCTTAAGCGGCGAATTAACTCCTCAGTCTTCCCGCTAAACATACTCCCGCAAATGATCTCAATACGACCACGCGCACCCTCACTCATCTGTTTTTCCTCCACTCCATCATTCGGGGTTTTGCTAGTTTAAAATAAAAAAGGTAGATACGGAACCGCATCTACCTTTTATTATATACAATCATCTGTACAGATTGGCTTTATTCAATCAAGCCTTCTGCACGTAAGAAGCGTTTGATATCAATCAACGCTTTTTGACCGATGCCAGGCAATGCGAGCAATGCGTCGTCGCCTTGTTCTAGCATGGATACGAGTTCACCAGCTGTTTTAACATCTGCTTCAAGCAATGCTTTTTCAGCACGTTTGCCTAAGCCCATTGCTTCAACAGAAAGATTAACTGGTTTTGCTTTTTCTTGTTTTGCTTCAGCTTCTTGTTGCATTTCTTGACGACGTTGCAAACGACGCATGAAGCGGTCAACTTGCCCTTCGGTGTCTAGCAAGCGTTGGGTCCCTGTGTAGAAT
>JANQSK010000285.1 GCA_028284105.1 Anaerolineae bacterium | reverse complement strand
CCGATGAATGGAATATGGAAGGAGCTGTTGATGACACAGATGCCTTTGATTCAGGGTCGGTGGTTTTGGTTTCTCACCATGTTGATGTGAGCTTTGGTAATGTGACCGTTCAGCCATTATCAGCCGTTCGCCAAACGATTACGGTCAATAACTCAAACAACGGCTCTGTTGTACCGAGCCCGAACCAATCAGACTATGAATTTGGGTCCGATGTCCAATTAACGGCCGTTCCTGACCCTGGATATCAATTTGTGAGCTGGAGTGGCGATATTTCTGGGACAGATAACCCCACCACAGTGAACATGGTCCAAGATTTCAATGTGTCAGCTACCTTCGAGCCAGCGCAACCCCCTATATCAGATGACTTCAATACCTGTCTTATCGACAATCGTTGGGATGAAGTCAATCCATCTGGCAATCAAAATGCAGGTTATGCGGCGTTGGGTGAGCAGCTAGAAATTGTAGTACCAAGCGGCGCCTCTCACGATATGTATCCCACATCAAATGAAAACGCCATTCGCTTGATGCAAGATGCAACAAATGATGATTTCACAATTGTGGTGAAGTTTGATTCCGTGCTCAATGCGTCAGATGATACCGTGTTGCAAGGCGTCATTATTGAACAAGATGCAAACAACTACGTTCGCTTTGATTTCCAATCAAATGGGAGCAACATTCGAATTTTCCATGTGTCGGTCACGGGTGGCAGCGTCAATGGGGCAGATCAGTCGATTCAGACGATTGGTAGCAATGCACCATACATGCGGATTACCCGACAGGGCAACTCATGGACTCAAGAATATTCAACAAATGGTGTGAACTATACTGAACATGGCAGTGGGTTTACACACCCCATGACGGTTAACAAAGCAGGTATCTTCGGTGGAAATGCTGGAGACAACCCAGAGCACACCGTTTTGGTAGATTATTTCTATAACAGTGCATCACCTGGTGTTGGAGACTTGCTTTCATCAAATTCGGTAGAGACATCAGCTTCACCATCCAATGGTGGAACGGTCAATATATTAACGAATAACTATGGGTGTGGGGACAATGTCACCATAGAGGCAGTGCCAGCTGATGGCTGGGTGTTTGATGGCTGGGAAGGTGATTTATCGGGACAAGAAAATCCAGCCACACTGACCTTTGATGTCGGAACGGCCGTAACGGCCAAATTCTCCCTAGATGAGCCAGAAGTAACTGACTATTTCATCTATCTACCCATCACCATTCGCTAAGGAAAAAATTAAGTAGAGGTATGGAAAACTGTGGTAAGAGGGAAACCCCTCTTACCACTTTGATATCACCGTAGGAGACATTATGATAAAAGATCGCTTAACGAAAATTGGACTTGGTCTATTAATTCCTGTCGGTTTGTTATTAGCTGTAGTGTTATTTGTTCCCAATCAAGCGGAAGCTGGCATTTATAGCGAAAATACGGAAACCACCTATCAGGAAAATTGGATTCCACATAGTGAGTTTACAGGTCACTGTGGTGAATCAGGTAATAAATGGTTTATTGAGCCATGGGATTGTGAAAAAGAGATGGACTTCACACTACCAAACGTCAATAACATCAATAAAATTGAAATTTATATTGACCTTTGGCGAAATCGTGACACCCAAAGCGCACGCTTCAAGATCAATAACGGCAACACCATCAAACCCAATGTGGGTTCAGATTGGAGCCGTACCCCTTATATTCATGAATTTACCGGTAGCGAACTTAATGATTTTGTAACCGGCACCAACACCATCACATTCTGGGATGAAGAAGGCCCATATCATGTGCATGATGTTGCTATTCGTATTTACAGCAGTGCCTCACAGGTCAACACCACGGTTGGTGAACTCCATAAAATCGTTGCCAACGGCGTTGAATTTGACCCATATAATGCTGGCCCATCTACACTGAATGTCAACAACGATCAAATACAGGTGTCTGCTAGCATTTCTGGGACCGCTCGTTTCGTTGAATTCCATGCTTATTATGATGGATACGATGAAGACAATGACGGTGATTTTAGCGACTGGCACAACTTAAATAACAACAACTGGAACGAGGGTGCTTCGAACAACGCGCCTGGTTTAGACAATCCAAATCCAGAGCTTGGTGGAACGATCAATCACATTCAAACGATTGAAGTAACCACACCGGGTATCTACACAGCGACATGGGATATCCCCCATATCGTTAGCCAAGATGGTGTTCGATTTAAAGTGCGTATCGTTGATGATAATAATTACGTTCGTGATGCAGCAGGTGGTGACTCTCGCTCATTCACTTTGAATCGCACCAATCCATCAGCTTATTTCACGAATCCTAACTTTGAAGATATGGTTATCCACCACGGTGGTGACCCTGGCTTTGAAGATGAGGTGAGCACAACGTTAGTTTTACCAGATGATCTTTCAGACTTTGATTCAGCGTACATCATCGGGGCCTATTACGCGAACGTATACATCTCAGTAAACGACAGTCCTCAATTTAGAGCATTTGTTTCTCCAGCGAACCACACAGGACGTTGGGACCTCTCCATTTGGAACAACATTCCATTGGGTGGTGGCAACACGGCCGATTTATTCACCTATCTCGAGCCTGGTGTGAACACGATCACCTACACCTACTGGAATGCTTCTAATCAATGGGGTTCTTTAATTGAAAGACCAGGTCCAATGATTGTGCTCAAGAAAGAGAATGGCTCTTTGGGAAGCGACAATAAAGACCCAGATTTGTACGATCAATCTCCTGCAGATGGGGCTTCATTTGTAGAAGTGGATAGCAACATCTCTTTCCGCCTCATTGATCCCGGTTCAGGCATCAATAATGGTTCAATTGTCATGAAAGTGAACAATTCAACCGTTAGCCCACAAATTTCTTCAGGACCATCTGGCACGTATGTGTTCTACAATCCACCAACAAACTTGCCGTTTGACACAGACGTGACTGTAAACGTCGAAGCGTGTGATAACTCAAGCAACTGTATTGATGAGTCATTCACCTTCCGCACAGTCGCTGAAGATTCTGGCGCAACGGCCGTTTCTGAAGACTTCAACGTTTGTTCAATCGATGACAGTAGCGTGAATTGGACCTGGGTTGACCCAGAAGGGGATTCAAGCTTCGCGATTGGTGAAGACAACGAAACATTAGAAATCACCGTCCCTGCTGGAAACTCACACGATCCATTGGGTACAAACACCTCAGCACGCATGATGCAAGCTGCTTCAAATGCACCAAACTTTGTGCTTGAAACAAAATTCATTAGCGTTCCTGCTGATAAGTTCCAGATTCAAGGGATGATTGTTGAGCAAGATGCTAACGACTATATCCGCTTTGACATCTTCCACGACGGCTCAGACCTACGTGCCTATGTGTCAACCTTTGTTAACGGCACAGAAAACAACCGTGTTTACAAGAAGCTGCCAGTTGGTACGAACTACATTTTGATCAATCGTATTAACGGCACGACGTGGGAATTGCATCACTCGATTGACGGCAATAGCTGGAAGCCCGTTGTGGACTTCACCCACAGTATGATTGTGAACAATATTGGAGTTTATGCCGGTAATGCACCTTCTGGAGGCCAACAACCCCCTGAATTTACGGCCGTGTTTGATTACATCGAAGATTGGGGGTCCGTTTTCCCCGGTGGTGAAGATTCAGAAGCGCTAACTTTGCCATACACAACCAGTGGTGAAGGAACTGTTGAGAAAGATATTCCTTGTGGCAAACCGCTTGAATTGACAGCAATCCCAGAATTGGGTTGGTCATTTGACCGCTGGTCAGGGGCTGTTGATAGTACCCAGAATCCGCTTACAGTCAATGATTGGAACAAAGATGATACGATTACGGCTCACTTCACCCGTGACGAATACACCGTAACTATCGATGCCGCAAG
>JANQSK010000275.1 GCA_028284105.1 Anaerolineae bacterium | reverse complement strand
AACAACCCTGCCCGTGCCACCGACGATTTACCACTACCCGATGGACCGGCAATGACGATGAAATTTGATTGGTTTACCCTATTTACCAAATCATCGACTAAACTTTCGCGACCAAAAAAGAACTCAGCATCTTGCTCTCGGAATGCAGTTAGACCTAGATAAGGAATACGGCCGTCCCACACAGTAGGTTGCTCTTTATTCTTGAGCTCCACCACCAGAGAAGCCACCTCTTCAATAGAAAGTCCCTGATAAATGGCTGTGGCTCCTCGCCCAATAGCGATAGCCTTACTATCTTGAATGTGACCTACTTGAATTTGATCGCCACCATTTTCTGCGGTTTGGGGTTTGGTACTTTCTACAGGTTGATTAGATTCCATGAGATACTTCCATTATGGTCAGGCAACCATCCCTAAAATTTTGTTTTGCGATAGAGTGATAAAATTTTTCAACTAGAAGTCAGCAAAAGCTGGCTTAATTATTCTAACAAGCTTGTAGCAGTTCGCCTAAAATCTCTCGAGAAATAGAGGTGGGGGAGGTAAGGGTTTCGCGCCTTGTTCACCTTTTTGATAAACTTTTAGGTAAACAACTAGAATATAGTGGTTTCCCTAAAAAGATAACAAAGGATTTTAAAATGTTTAGCAACCTATTTTTGGTTGCCGGAATTGCGATAATTTTGTGGGTTGGCCTATTCGTCTTTTATCTGTCATCTTCGCAGCGGCACCAATCAATTGAAAAAGAATTAAACGAATTAGAAATATTGCTAGGTCCAGAAGAACACGATGAGTAAGGATTCCACAATAAATAGAAACAAATGGTTGATCCTGTTTGTCCTCTCCTCGATTTTAATTACAGCATGTACAGGATTTGGGGGAAGCGGTACAGAAGCTTGTGATAATGGGGGCGCTTTGCTTCAGGATGATTTTGCCGGGACACAATCCTGCGGTTGGGCAGAGTACAATAAAAGTGGCACGGTTGTTGCAATTGAAGAAGGGGTGTTGCAAATTAGTACAAGCACGCCCGGACAAATATTCTGGACCAATCCTGGTCGGAATTTTGATGATGTCATTCTTACCGTACAAGCCCGCCAAACAGATGGGCCTAACGACAATGCCTATGGCGTCATTTGTCGTTATCAAGATGAAGGAAACTTTTACCTATTCTTAATTAGTGGTGATGGCTATTACATGATTGGAAAATATCAAACGGGTCAAGCGACCATTCAATATTTGACCGAGAGCAATGAGTTTGTCTTTTCTGAAGTTATTAATCAAGGTGTAGCGACTAATCAAGTTCGAGCAAGCTGCATTGGAAATGAACTTAGCCTATCTGTTAATGGTATTCCTCTAGCAACGGTGACTGATCCCACTTTTGTATCTGGAGATGTTGGTTTGGGGGTAAGCACCTTTGAGCCAGGAACGGCCGTTGTTCAGTTTGATGATTTTAGAGCGCTAGGCCCATAATTAAAATGAGAAAGACAATCTTAATTATTGTTTTACTGATTTTTTTAATCGGGTGTCAACAGGATGGTGGGTTACTGCCATCCAATGTGATTTTTTCAGAGCAATTTATTCCAGGGCAGATGGGAGCATGGCAAATTGAGGGGGATTCAGTCAGCCGAACGGCCGTTATTGACGAGCAGCTTATTATTGAAGTCAATGCACCCCAAACGATTCAATTTGCAACCTTAACTGAACCCCAATTTACTAACTTTGTGGTTGAAGCAGATGTGCGCCAGTTGCGTGGGGATGTCGCCGGCAGCTTTGGCATTTTGTTTAGGATGCAGGCTCCTAACCAATTTTATCGTTTCGAAATTACTGGAAATGGAAATTACATTCTAGAACGGCGAAACGCAGATGGGACATGGACACGATATCTTGACGATTGGACTAGCTCTGAAGCAATTAATCAAGGGATTAATGCCACAAATCGCTTAAAAGTAGAGGCCATCGACCGCAATATATCAGTCTTTGTAAATGGGATATTGCTGGCGCAAATTAGCGATAATCTTTACCCTGCTGGAACAATTGCATTTGATGCCGGCACGTTTATATCCTCAGAATTAAAGGTCGCATTTGACAATGTGACAGTGAGTAGTCCATAATTTGGATCGAGAACATTTGTTCTTACTGGTGTGTAATTGTTGAATTGTTCAAATAAAGGAGAAGGTGATGTCTAAACTTGACGATGCTGCGCAAAAAATGGCTGAAAATTTAGAAAAAAAGACGGGTAAGTCCCTGGCTGAATGGGTCACGATTGCACGGCAAAGCGGTATCGAAAAGCATGGCGAACTTCTGAAATATTTGAAAGGAGAGCATGGCTTAACTCATGGCTACGCCAATATGGTGTCCCATCAATCTCGTAAATCGGATGATGGTGATGAACCTGATTTAGTTGAAGCCCAATATAGCGGTGCTAAATCTGATTTGAAGCCAATTTATGATGCCATTCTAAATAAGGTGAATGGGTTTGGTGGAGACATTGAACTAGCACCGAAAAAAGCATATGTCAGCCTAAGACGGAATAAGCAGTTTGCAATTGTGCAACCCTCAACAAAAACGAGAGTCGATGTTGGAATTAATTTAAAAGGGGATGAGCCAACTGACCGCCTTGAAGCATCTGGAAGTTTTAATTCGATGGTGAGCCATCGGGTACGACTAACGGCCGTTGATCAAGTTGATGCTGAGCTTATCAGTTGGTTAAAAGAAGCGTACGATCGCTCTTAATGAAGCTTATAGCACCTTTTTAATTCTGTGGGTGCCATTTGATTCAAAAAAATATTTATAAAAATCACTAGGCTTTAAATCCATACTAGCTTGAAGCGCATAAAGGGCTTGTCGATCAGCGACCTCCACTGCAGGGACGACCTCGAATTTCCACGCGACTCCATTACGGCCGTTTAGTGCATCATCTACCTGTTGTTTGTGCCACCAAAACATGAGCTCAGGCAATGCTTCTTTGCTGAAAAACTGAATGTCAAGCACTTCTTCTGGTTGAGGTGTGAGGGTGCCTCCAACAATTTCGGCCGTGAACAGATTTAAGTGCATTGTTGAATCCCCACCAATACGGGAGTAAACGCCAACAAAGCTGGTTAACTGTACATCTACGCCAACCTCTTCTTTTGCTTCTCGAATTGCAGCTTCTGCAACAGATTCTCCTTCATCAACATGCCCACCGGGTAAACACCATATCTCCCAATCAGAACGAAGCGTCATTAAGATTTTATTGTCTTGAATGATTGCAACTGTTGCGCCGACATGCATATGCTTTTCTCCTTCAAATATGAGTGGATTTGTATCAGAAAATAGGCAAAAAAAAACTGTCCAAATCGGACAGTTTTTGGAAGGCTCCTCAGGTGGGATTCGAACCTACAACCCTGCGGTTAACAGCCGCATGCTCTGCCATTGAGCTACTGAGGAATACAGCGAAAAGAATTATAACAAAGGGAGGAGTGATGTCAAGATGAAAAACAAGGGAATTTTGCTCTTTTTTTGACGAATTTTGAGTTGGGGAACCTTTTGAGCCATTTTGTCGTTATTAAGGTGTTGAACAAAAAATAAAACGACTAAATTTAGAAGATTAGTTTCTTCCAATTTAGAGTTAATGTGAAATTTATAAGGTAAGGAAATGAACAATATTTATCGGAAATTAATTGTACTTTTTGTATTTGTAACGATGGGGTTAATGGCTTGTTCGCCAACAACAATTGACTTTATACCATCACCGGATTTTGTAAATGGTGAAACAGTTGATCCAGAGGACGATACTAATGTGCCTGTTGATATTATCGATGCAACTGACCTCGAAGTCGTTGATTCTGTACGCGATAATAGTGGGGAACCACAATTAGTGTATGTGGATTCAGTTGACGTCATGATTTTGGAATCATTCCCTGTACAAGTGAATGTGTTGTTGTCAGGGCAGCTTTCTGATGGCTGTGTTTCTGTGAACGAATTTGCTCCCTATTTTGATGGGGAAGGTTGGATAATTGAGGTTGATGCAAGTCGCCCAAGTGATATGATTTGCACTATGGCTTTGGTACCTTTTGAAGAGGTAGTTTCTTTGGATGTAGTTGATTTGGCAGCTGGTACTTATCAAGTTCAAATTCAAGAAAAAGCGGCAAGCTTCACGTTAGATATCGATAACTCACTCAATGAATCATAAATAGAGCCAAGCAGGTTGCTCAATTCCTTTTGAAAGATAACGATTTGGCTTAAATCAATCTGAATTAAAATAAATTATAAAGCGTCATTTTTACGGCCGTTGCTACAATCAGAACTTATCTGATTTGGGCAGCGGCCTTTTTGTTTTAATGGATTTAGAAGATTCTTCGCGGCTTTCAGTGAAAATCAATTAATATTTTAAAATTATTTAGATATTAATGCGAAATATTGACATTTTTCGAAGAATATTTTATATTCACGCATATTCAAGACCAATTTTAAGAAAATTAATAAATATAAAAAGAATATTGACCTGAAAATTGATTTTCTGAAGGTGTGCTGAGAATGTCTGATAAATCGTTACGACCATTTTTTATTATCTGGGGTGGACAAGCTGTTTCTCTATTTGGATCACAAATCGTTCAATTTGCCATTATTTGGTGGTTAACCCAACAAACAGGATCAGCAACCATTTTAGCAACGGCTTCACTGGTTGGACTGCTGCCACAGGTGATTCTTGGACCGTTTATCGGGGTTTGGGTGGATCGGCTTAATCGTCGACTGATTATGCTCATCGCGGATAGCTTTATAGCAATTGTGACCCTTGTATTGATGCTTCTGTTCTATTTTGAGTTGATAGCTGTGTGGCACATATTTGTATTGCTGTTTATTCGAGCGATTGCAGGGGCGTTTCATTGGCCAACAATGCAGGCCTCTACAACGTTGATGGTTCCTGAAGAAAAATTGACGCAAATTCAGGGCTATAACCAGATGCTGGAGGGTGGGTTAAATATTGTGTCGGCTCCTATTGGTGCATTAGTGATTGCTTTGATGCCCATGGCCGGGGTTCTCTTGATAGATATTGGAACGGCTCTATTTGCGATTGTTCCCCTCTTTTTTATTCATATCCCACAACCACCTGTATTAGAAAATAGCGACAAAGATGATAAACGGCCGTCTTTCTTCACCGATTTTCGGGGTGGGCTTCAATACATTTGGGGTTGGCCTGGTATGTTGTTCTTATTAGGGATGGCCATGTTCGCAAACCTGGTAATGACACCGGCCGTTTCATTATTACCATTACTTGTGTCTGATCATTTTCAAGAAACGGCTTATTTTCTTAGCATAATCAACGTTACATTTGGCGTAGGGATTATTTCTGGTGGCATCTTGTTGGCTTCTTGGGGGGGATTTAAAAGAAAGATTGTCACGTCATTAGTCGGAATGAGCGGTATTGGAGTGGGCATGTCTTTGATGGGTGCGGTTCCTGCTACCGGCCCAGCGTTTTGGGTCATCGTTGCCTCAGCCATTGTTGGGCTGTCG
>JANQSK010000259.1 GCA_028284105.1 Anaerolineae bacterium | reverse complement strand
CCGCAAACCCTCTATTGACCGTCATCAAATATAAAGCCAAGGTTTCCGCTGAACTTTGACTCGTCAGATTGCCATTGGCGAGTTCTTGGGTGAATACGGCCGTTAATTGTTCCTTTGTGCGTCTGTTGACCTCACTGAGGTAGCTTAAGGCATTCGGTGGCATATTATCGCTGGCCGACTCAGAAATACTGTTTGCAAAAAGACAACCCCCTGGTGATTCAGGATCGCAAAAAATGCTCGTCAAAGCGCTTAAGTGTGCTTCCAATCGTTGCGCAAAAGACTGTTGGGGCGCCACAAGATGTTGGAAGGTAGGCTGTAAATTTTTTGCCATATACGCTTCCAAGGCGGTCACGAAAAGCTGCTCTTTGTTGCCAAAAGCGGCATAGAGACTGGGTTTATTGATGCCAATGGCGTTGGTGAGATCCGCCATGGATGTGCCTGCATACCCATTGCGCCAAAAAACAAAAGCGGCCGTTTCTAGAGCTTCATCCTTATCGAAGGATCGATTTCTTCCTGCTGGCAATGTGATTTCCTTTTTCTAACCTTGCTCTTCCTCATTGAAAAAGAGTCTCAAGAGTGATTGATGTGAAATTTGATTCACGCAATTAAGCAAAATCAGTTGAGTTTTAAATTGATACTTGCAATTCTATACCAATCGGTATAGAATTGCAATATGTACCGATTGGTAAAAAATTAAATGGAGATAAAAAATCATGTTAAAAACAGTTTTGATTACCGGAGCAAATAGTGGATTGGGAAAAGAAGCTGCTCGGCAGTTAGCCCTTTTAAACAGTACAGAAAAAATATATTTAGGTGTTCGTAGCCTTCAAAAGGGGGAAGTTGCGAAACAGGAACTTGAACAAGAAACAGGTCGCTCAATCTTTGAACTCTTTTTAGCTGATGTTTCCAATGTTGAGTCTGTACGAACGGCCGTAAATTCAATCACAGAGCCAATCGATGGCTTGGTGATGAACGCTGGTGGGATGGGGGGCTCTAATCCCAGTCAAAAAACATCAGAAGGCGCGACACAGCTCTTTGCCGTTAACGTTTTAGGCCATGTTGTATTGCTTGAGGAGTTGCTAAAAGCGGGCAAATTAACCCAAGTTGCGGTTTATGCGGGTTCAGAAGCAGCCCGTGGTGTTCCGATGATGGGCATGAAACGGCCGTCTCTTAACACATCTTCAGTTGACGAATTTACTTCCATTATTGATGGGTCATTCTTCGGCAACGAATTTGACGCAATGCAAGCATATGGACCAGTGAAATATATGGCCGCCCTTTGGATGTCTTCATTAGCTAAACAATATCCAGATGTTCGCTTTGTCACGATGAGCCCAGGTGGCACCTCTGGCACCAATATCATGGAAGATTTGCCTCCCGTAATGGCATTCATGTTTAAAGCGTTTGGTACGACCCTGATGCCTTTGATGGGCATGATGCACCCCGTTGATGTCGGAGCGAAGCGGTATGTTGACGCCTTAACTGATTCATCTTTTGAAAGTGGTGTGTTTTATGCAAGTAAACGTGGAGCAACGGGTCCAGTTGTGGATCAAGGAACTATTTTTGCTGATTTGAATAACCCTGCATTTCAAAGCAATGCGCATCAGGCGATCCACCAGTTCCTCAATTAACTCAACCTTTCTAAAACCTGTTAAATGTTCAATTGAAGCCCATTGGGGGATGCATAAATCCCCTTGGGCTTAGGTTGCCCTGAAAACGAAGGAGAAAACCATGCAAACAAAAACAAAAGTTGGGGGTATTGCACTCATCATCGGTGCCGTTCTCAATGTCATTAGGACTGCCCCGATATACCTGAATGAGCAAGTCAGTTTTTCAACCCTACCCCCTTCAAATTTAGCTGATACGGTGCTTGTGGCGCAGGTTCCTGGCTGGATTCCATCCCATATTTTGGCCTTATTATCAGTCCCACTGTTGATTTATGGATTTTTTACCATCTATCAATCGCTTTCGGTCAGTAATAATGAAGTTGTAGAACGGGTTACCCTGGCAGGGTTCATTGGTTTGAGTTTGGGTCTGATTCTTTATGCCGTTGCAGCAGTTATTGACGGAATTGTGCTTCCGCAAGTGGTTTCGCATTACGTGAACGTTGGGCCGGAAGAGCAAGGGGCGGCTGGGTTAATGGTTACCATTATTCATGAAACGGCAGGAAGTTTTGGGGGACTCTTTATGGCGACTGTGCTGATGAGTTCAGGATTGTTAGCTCTTGGTCTATATCTTGATAACCAACCTGCCTGGCATTCACGTTTGGGGGTATGGTTGGCCATTCTTAGCTTGATTGGCTATCTCTTTGGCATCATCAATTTGCAATTAGGCACTAACTTTTTACTGCTTGGCATGCTCTTAATGATGACGCTGATTTGGTGGACAACATTGGGTGTACGAACCTATCGCGGTTTGGGACGCCAGCCAGTTGGGCAACCACAACCGGCTTCCCAAATGTAATACTTTGCTAGCGGGATATTTTAAATACGGCCGTTTTGGTTGTCACTCGTTAATTGATAAGTGAGGTGCAATGAAGGAATATTGATTTCTTTGTTGCATCATAACGTTGGCCATAACGTCCATGCAGACAATACAATCCACGTCCCAATAATGAGCCAATAGAGAATAGGATGATGCTGTCGTTCAATCGGTTCGAAGAAATAGGTCACACCACTTCGCACGTCTGGAATGACCCAAAGTAAAAATAACAATCCCCAAACCCAATCAGCTTCTAGGAAAACGGCCGTAATAATAAGGATTAACCCTAAGATGGCACGCCACTTAAACGTGGAGCTTGATTGATTTGTATCAGAACTTGTTTTCCTGCTTCCTCCAACGATATAAAAAGCAGCCCCTTGAGAGTCATAAGCCAACAGAGCGGGGCGATCACCAAGCGGCTGTTCTATGGCCACCTGCCCACCTGCACGCTCAATACGCGCTTGCGCCTTGCTGAGGCTGTCAACTGAGAAATAGACGCCCCAATACTCTTTATCCCCCTTGATTTCATTTGGTGTGACTTGAATGCCTGCGATTGGTTGCCCAGCGCTATAGATTTCAAATCGATCAGCGTGCGGTGTTGGACGAATCTGCCAATTAAACAGCTCTGAATAAAAAGCCTTCACCGTTGAAAGATCAGAAATATGCAGTTCATTCCACACCATGCGGCCAAGGTTGGAGCCATCATCACGACCTCCCATTTCTTCCCCTTGGTAGCAGGTAAAGCCAGCCCCGGCAGGATCACGAAT
>JANQSK010000246.1 GCA_028284105.1 Anaerolineae bacterium | reverse complement strand
TTGCTCTCGAGCCACTTTTCTAAGACGGGATAAATTTCATCCGCATTTTCCATCCCCCCTTTGCCGGTATCATGTGTTTCTGAAAAGCCATACCAAACTTGATAGGCCGTGTGGCGATTGGGGAAGGGGCTAATGCTTGTTGTGTGGTAACCCGCTCGTCGCAGAACGCTAGCCAGCGTATTCTGAGCAAACGTGCTACGGAAGGCTCTGTCAGCACCTTGTGGGGGTAAATCGGCAAAGACACCACCGTGATTGATGACGCCCGTAATTAATCCAAACATACCGCCAAAAAAGCCTGTTCGGCTCGGCAAGCATGGGGTGTCGCTGGCAAAAATGTTGTTATATCGAACGCCTTCCTGTGCTAATGCGTCAATATTTGGTGATGTGTGGCGATGGTAACCATAGCACGATAAATGGTCGGGTCTGAGCGAGTCAATATCAATATAAAGAATGCGCATGAGAGGGTCCTTTTTTGGTGGTTAAGTTTTTGAAGAGTGAATCATTGAACGTGAGGGAGCGGTGTAGGAATTCAACTCTGTCGTTTATCGTATAACTTGTAGGGTATTAAATGATGCGTTTTCCTCGATGGTGTTGACAGTTAAATCTTCTTCTAGAGCAAATAGTCCAGTCTGGGTACTAAAAATCAGTTGATTGGTGACCGAGTTGAAATCGCCGTGCAAAATAATATCTTCAAAGCTGGTCACTTGTTCCGGTTCCCCTCCGGTGATAGAGATACGCCACCAATCTGAAGGCACATTGTGATCTGCATGGGCAAAAGCAATTTGAACACCCATCAGTCTGTCTAGAAACGAGACAGGGGCTTCTTCCGCAACACTAAAATAAATTGATTGCCCATCGGGGGAAAAAATCGGGGCGTCGATATCAAAGAAACGGCCGATTCCAACCAATAGCTCAAACCCATTCCCATCTAAGTCTGTCAGGACGAGTGCCCTTTGTAACGATTGGGGTTCAACTCCAATGAACACAAGTTTTGTGCCATCTGGTGAGATGCGTGGCCAAATCCCATCCAACACAATGGTTTCATTGTCTCCTGTTTCTAAATCATACCGCTCAAGGGTTACTAAAAAGCCGCCGCTGATGCTGTTCGGATCTGAAGCCTGTTTGACATAGAAGAGATAACGGCCGTTTGGTGTCACTGTCGGCATCAGTAAATATTCTCCAGCAGTGTTGCCACCAAGTAATAATGTGGGTGTAGTGCCTGGTTGATTGATGGGCAATGTGTATAGTCCGGCACGATCAAAAAAGCCGCTTCCACCACTTGGTGGGGGAGAGAATGAAAAGTAAGCTGTATCTTGCTGTGGATCAAGCGCAACCTGAAAGATTTGGGAAAATTCCGGTGCTTGGAATAAGGTCGTGGATTGCTGAGTGCTTAGGTCGTATTGAGCAATAGCCATGTCGGGATAAGCTTGCCCCAATACAGTGATGATTTCTCCAGAAACGGCCGTATTGCCCGTGCCGCTTTGACAGCTAGTGAAACAGATCGAAAGAAGAATGAAAAACAGAAAGCGTTTACGCATTGAGGTGACGGATTGAGCGTGTAGAGGTTGAAAATCATTATTCAACCTCTACGAAGAATTTTAATCAATTTTGGTAGAGATATATTGTTTTTGCTTGAGCATGTGGCGCGTTAATGACTCTTTGTGAACTTCATCAGGGCCATCAGCAATGCGAATGGAACGCGCATAAGCATAGGCAGAAGCGAGGAAGGTGTCTTGAGAAACCCCCATGCCGCCGTGAACCTGAATAGCCCGATCAATGACCTTCTGGGCCATGCTTGGCGCCACAATTTTAATCATCCCAATCAGATCGCGTGCATTTTTGACACCCTCTCTGTCAATCTTGTCTGCGGCGTAAAGCGTCAATAAGCGGGCTTGCTCGATTTCACAGCGAGAATCGGCGAGGTCTTGGCGCAGGCTCCCCATTTCAATGAGAGGGCGTTTAAAGGCGACGCGTTCTTGGGCCCGTTGGGCGGTGAGTTCAAGGGCACGTTGAGCGACACCGACTAGACGCATGCAGTGATGGATCCGTCCAGGTCCTAAACGACCTTGGGCGATCTCAAAACCGCGCCCTTCACCTAACAAAATGTTGCTGGCTGGCACGCGTACATTTTCAAATAAAATTTCAGCATGTCCATGGGGGGCATCATCAGTGCCAAATACACGCATAGGGCGCAAAAGCTGGACGCCTGGTGTATCGATTGGTACTAAAATCATACTTTGCTGCTGATGACGCGGTCCATCTGGATCGGTTTTCCCCATAAAGATGAGGATTTTGCAGCGGGGGTCGAGTGCACCGCTGGTCCACCATTTACGGCCGTTAATCACGTAGTCATCCCCATCCCGCATAATCGAGCTTTGGATATTCGTCGCATCGCTTGAGGCAACAGCAGGTTCTGTCATGGCAAAAGCTGAACGAATTTCACCAGCTAAAAGTGGTTTAAGCCACTGCTCTTGCTGCTCTTTGGACCCATATTGAACCAGCACTTCCATATTGCCAGTATCGGGTGCGCTACAGTTAAACGCTTCAGAGCCGATCAGCGAGCGGCCCATGATTTCAGCGAGCGGCGCATATTGCAAATTATTCAGGCCCGCTCCGAATTCAGGATCCGGCATAAACAGATTCCATAACCCTTCTGCCTTAGCTTTTTCTTTGAGCTCTTCCATGATTGGAGGAATTGCCCAGCGATCATCCCCATTTTCGACAAATTCCATATAGGGTTTTTCAGCAGCGTAAACATGCTTATCCATAAATGCGGTCACACGTTTTTGTAACGCGACAACTTCCTCACTCCATGCAAAATTCATAGTTCCTACCTTTGTGTTGTAAAAAGTTACTGATGAAATGAAATAAGGCTTCGTATCTCTTCTGAACAGTGAATAAATACAAATAATGAACCCAAAAAACCAATAACTTTATACTAATTTTTGATTAAGCACCCTTGTGCAAACTTAACTTGACTAGAACTCTCTGTCAAGGTGAAGCAAACCGTAAAAGAGTTTTAACAATCCTGAGTTACTAGAGGTTTACTTCATCAAATAGAAGAAAGCACATGTAAGCGTTTTAATTTTTGAAAACTTTCCCTTCTCCACTACACTAGTCATCATGACTCGTTATAAACGGCCGATTAGTCAAACCGATCTCAGGGAAAAAAATCTTTCAACGCTATTATATTGCTTACGAGCAGAAGCGCCGATTTCCCGTGCAAATTTGGCTAATTTGACACAGCTCAATAAAAGCACGGTTTCGAGCTTAACCGAAGAGCTGCTTGATGCGGGTGTGATTGAGGACGTGGGCTTGGCCGTTTCGGAAGGGGGCAGACCCGGCAAGTTGCTCGAAATCAACGCGGAGGGTGGATTAGCCATTGGTGTCGAGTTTGCTG
>JANQSK010000243.1 GCA_028284105.1 Anaerolineae bacterium | reverse complement strand
GGGAATCGGTGCAAAAAGAAAAGCGCCCCAGCTACGGCGACCCTCGGCAAGAGGTCCTAACGGCTCAAGAAGATTAGGATCGCGCTTTGTTGACATAATGCCTTAATGTTAAAAAGGGATAGTATTTGAAGATTGAAGTGGTTAAAGCGACACAAGCAGATATTCCCGCCTGGCTGAAATTAGCTGAGCAGGTTGAATATCTATTTGGACCAATGAGCAATGAGCCTTCCTTTCATCGCTCTTTACAAAAGAATATCGTTCGCGGCTCTGCGCTGTGCGTGCGTGATAAATATGGAAAACCGGGAGCCTCTTTATTAGGGGGGCTTTTATACTCCACAAAACCACCAAACTACAAGATTGGGTGGTTAGCTGTGACCCAAAACCAACGTAGAAAGGGCATAGGGCAGCAGCTCTTCATGGAATTACTTAATCACATCGTTGTGCCAGCAACCGTTGAGGTTACAACGTTTGGACCAGATAATCCTGCGGGAGCATCGGCTCTTCGTTTCTATGAGCAAATGGGGTTTCAAGCAGCTGAAGCGGCACCAAATGGGCCTGAGGGAAGGTCAAGGCAAATCTATCGGCTACACATTGCTGAATAATAGTAAGAAAGAAAGTTATCCACTCAATTGAAACTGTGCATTTTGTATTAATTGGGCAGATTACCGGACAGTGTGAAGTATAATTGGACCCCACAAAGTGAAGGCTCATGATTCGGAATGCAATTCGTACAGAAATAGAAAAAATAGATCCCCTTGACGAACTTGAACGCCAAACAAAACAAGATATATTGGCATGGATCGACTCAGGCATTGAGCTATGCCGCCTTGAAAAACCAGCCACACCCAACAAGCATTTAGTCTCTTACTTTGCCCTTGTTGATGATGACTATTTGCTTCTAGTTGACCATATCAATGCCCAACTTTGGCTCCCCACAGGCGGACACGTTGAACCAGATGAACATCCCCAAGCAACTGCATTACGTGAATTAAAAGAAGAGCTTTCCGTCGAAGGCGAGTTCTTGTATCAAGCCCCCATCCTCGTGACGAGTACACCGACCGTTGGCAAAACGGCTGGACACATAGATGTGTCGCTCTGGTATGCTATCAAGGGGGACCGAAATAAAAAGTATCAGTTTGATCAGTCTGAGTTCTACAAAATCCAGTGGTTTCACAAAGATGACCTACCGTTGGAGCGTGCTGATCCCGAACTGCATCGTTTTGTTGCTAAACTTTATAGATAAGTCATTTTCAATAAATATCTTGAATGCTCATGGAAAAATGAAAATGACTTTAAGGCGAACAAAAGCATAAAACAGTGATTATTAAATCGAATACTCTTTGTTCTCCACATAGAGGTGTTGTATTTATGAACAGACGAGAATTTATCAAAATGTGTGGTTTATTGGGTTTAAGCCTACCCTTAGCTGGGATGCTCACCGCATGTGATGAAACAGAGGGTGAGCCAGGTGCGAAAGGCGACATCCTCATCATAGGAGCGGGAGCAGCAGGGTTGGCCGCAGGTTATTTGCTCAAACAGCAAGGTGTTGCATTCCAAATCTTAGAGGCATCCTCCACCTATGGTGGTCGCATGAAACGCACAACAGACTTTGCCAACTTTCCAATTCCGCTTGGCGCTGAGTGGATACACGTTGAACCAGATATCCTTCAAGAAATTGTCAACAATGACTCAATCGATGTAGATATACAAACAACGAAGTACGATTCCAATGTTGATTACGCGCTATACGAAGGTGAAGAATATTCGATGCAAGAGTTTGGTTTTGTGGTGGAGAGCAAGTTTATCAATGCCACTTGGTTCGATTTCTTTGAGCAGTTTATTGTCCCGTCTGTTGCAGGAAACATCACTTACAATGCGATCGTAGAAGAGATTGATTATTCATCTGAAACCATTCAAGTCACAACAAAAGACAACGCCTATTCGGCCGACCGCGTTATTGTGACCGTCCCCGTCAAAATGCTCCAAAATGGTGCGATCACCTTCACACCTGAACTACCTGAAAATAAGCAGAATGCGATT
>JANQSK010000215.1 GCA_028284105.1 Anaerolineae bacterium | reverse complement strand
GGCAGGGTCTACTGCAAATTGGACGTTACTGCCGCCCGTTTCTACCCCAATCGTTTCCATAACGGTTCGGGCTAAGTCGCGTAAATGTTGGTATTCGCGGTCGGTTAGCGTTTGAGCCGGGGCAACTGTGATGCTATCTCCCGTGTGAACACCCATGGGATCGACATTTTCAATCGAGCAAACAACCACAAAGTTGTTTGCGTTGTCCCGCATTACTTCAAGCTCATACTCTTTCCAACCAACCAAAGAGCGTTCAATGAGTACCTCACCAACAGGGCTTTGTCGCAATCCGTGGCTGACGACCGCTTCAAAGTCATCTCTTGTGTGTGCCACACCACCACCGGCCCCGCCCATGGTAAATGAAGCGCGAATCAAGGTGGGGAAGCCAATTTCCTCAACAGCTTCCCATGCCTCTTCAACAGAATGCACGTAATGGCTTACTGGAACAGGCACATTGGATTCAATCATCGCTTCTTTGAATTTCAATCGATCTTCTGCTAATTGAATCGCTTGAATATCAGCACCGAGAAGCTGAACGTTATATTTATCGAGAACGCCCGCCTCTTTTAGGGAGACTGCTAAATTCAAACCCGTTTGACCCCCTACAGTGGGTAAAATCGCATCTGGACGTTCAGTTTGAATCACTTTTTCAACCAGTTCAACTGTAAGGGGTTCAACATAGGTTGCATCAGCTAAATCTGGGTCGGTCATAATGGTTGCCGGATTGGAGTTAACTAAGACAACTTCATACCCCTCCCGACGCAATACTTTACATGCTTGAGCACCTGAGTAGTCAAATTCGCATGCCTGACCAATAACAATGGGCCCAGAGCCTAAAATTAAAATCTTTTTGATATCGTTTCTTTTTGGCATTTTTCCTCAGCAAAAAAAAAGCCTGACAATCAATAGAAATTGTCAGGCTGTGATCTTCTCTTCTTTCATCATAACGATGAACTTGTCAAATAATTCATCTGAATCATGGGGGCCAGGAGAGCTCTCCGGATGATATTGCACGGCGTACGCATTGTATTGGGGGGCAACGATGCCTTCACAGCAATTATCATTCAAATTCACATGTGACATGGTCACACCTTCAGGCAATGTCTTTGTGTCGACCGCAAAGCCGTGATTGTGACTTGAGATCTGAACGCTACCCGTTTCAATAACTTTCACCGGTTGGTTTCCACCGCGATGGCCAAATTTAAGTTTGTATGTTTTTGCACCTAAGGCGAGGGCTAAAATTTGATGCCCTAAACAAATGCCAAAAATGGGCTTTTTGTTGAGCAAGGCGCGTACATTTTCAATTGCATAAGTGACTGCGGCAGGGTCTCCAGGGCCATTTGAAAGGAAGATGCCATCTGGATGCATGGCCAAAACCTCATCTGCGCTGGTATCTGCAGGGACAACGGTGACTCGACAACCGCGCGAGGCTAAGAGGCGTAAGATGTTGCGCTTAATACCATAATCATATGCGACAACGTGATACGGCCGTTCACCGAATGTGTCTACAGATTCATTCTTCGGTTGCCACCAATCTTGACCTTCTGTCCATTCATAAGGGGTGTCACAACTTACCTCAATGGCTAAATCAAGACCGTTCATGTCGCGTGAGCGACGTGCAAGGGCTAACAATCGTTCTGGGTCGGGGTCGGAAGAAGAAATGGCGGCTCTCATTGCACCATGCGTGCGGATATGCCGGACCAAGGCTCGGGTGTTCACATCCGTAATACCAACGACGCCGCGCTCTGCAAGATAGTCTGGCAAACTTTGATTGGCACGCCAGTTACTCACAACAGGGCTTAAACTACGTACGATTAAAGCTGCAGCCCAAACGCGATCACTTTCATCATCTTCAGGGGCTACACCGTAGTTACCAATGTGGGGCATTGTCATCGTAATCAATTGACCATGATACGAAGGGTCGGTCAAAATTTCTTGATACCCAGTGATCGATGTATTAAATACAATTTCACCTGTTGTATCGCCAATTGCGCCAAACCCGACACCCGTCCATTGCGTTCCATCTTCTAGAACTAACAGTGCTGGGGGGAAATTTTTCATACTAGTTATTTTTGCTCCTCATTCATCGGAATAAACAATATGGGAGAACGGAGAAAAGATTTTGAAAATGCTCAACGGCTTTTTGTCCGTTCCCTAAGGAAACGAAAAGCAATTGCCAAAATCTATAGAGGCGACTTCTTTTCGTTTACCTAATGTCACCAAACAAACTGACCAATTCTAGCATATTTTTATGTCTTAAGAACCGCCTTTCAGTAAAAAATTGCCCTAAAATTTCTTGGTTTTTTTGTAATGTTTGCACCTCCAATCGGATAGAAAGGCACTATTATGAGTATTAAACAATTTTAATTGCTTATTGAGACCATTCTTTTTAAGATGACCCCGGTTAAGTAGCTCGATATGCGGACGGTATTTTTCCTCATCGCTATTTTGCTTATTTAGATG
>JANQSK010000207.1 GCA_028284105.1 Anaerolineae bacterium | reverse complement strand
CCCCGAGAACAGACAACATTCATCAATTCTATATTTTAGAATCCCCTGATTGGATGAATGTGATTCCTTTGACACCAGAGGGAAATGTGGTTTTTGTGCATCAATTTCGACATGGTATTGAAGAGGTCACGATGGAAATCCCTGGGGGGCTGGTTGATCCTGGAGAAGCACCACTCCAGACTGCGAGCCGGGAGTTAATGGAAGAAACGGGGTATGCGGCAGAAGAGGTCTTTCCCATTGGTATTGTGACGCCCAATCCTGCTTTTTTAGATAATGTTTGCCATACGTTTGTTGCAAGAAATGTAAAAAAAGTAGCCGAACCTCAGTTTGATGGCTCTGAGGATATTGCAGTCACAGAAGTGCCGCTTGAAGAAGTGCCTCATTTGATTAAAACTCAAAAAATCACGCACGCTCTGGTTGTAGCTGCGTTTTATCATTATGAACGATTTTTAGAGGGAGCGTAATGAAGGGGAATCAATCCATTCTTAGTGATGATATTCATTTTCTGGGAGATATTCTTGGAAAAGTTATTCGGCGGCAGGCTGGCATTCAAATTTATGAAAATGTAGAGTTAGTACGGTCATTAACAAAGATCCGTCGAGATCCAGAAGATATTCTTGAAACCGACCATCGTTTAGCTGAGTTGGTGCAAGCTTATGATTTGGAAACGGCCGATTTAGTATCACGTGCCTTTGCAGTTTATTTTGAACTTGTCAACCTCGCCGAAGAACAACAGCGTGTTCATGTTTTACGGCAGCGTGAACGTAAAGCATATCCGTTGCCGATGAATGAATCAATTGCGGCCGCTGTATCACAGTTAAAGCGATTGGGTCTTGATGATCATGATATGCAGACCCTTTTGGATCGATTGCATATCGAACTCGTTTTTACGGCCCATCCCACCCAGGCAAAACGACGTACAGTTCTGTCTAAACTGAGACGAATTGGTCAGGTGCTCACAGAGATGCACCAACAAAAGTTACTCCCGTCTGAAAAAGAGCTGCTTGATGAACGCGTCATCGCAGAAGTGACCTCGCTTTGGTACACAAATCGTACACGGACCGCCACAATCACGGTTCAAGATGAAGTGAAAACAGAGCTGTACTATGTGGATACGACGATTTGGGAGACGATTACGGCCGTTTATCGAGAGATGGCAAAAGCGTTAAACACGCACTTTCCATCAGTAAAGATGCCCAACCGCTTTTTGACGTTTGGTTCTTGGATTGGAGGTGATCGAGATGGGAATCCTAATGTGACTGCAAAAATCACGGCAGAATCACTTCGTTTGCATCGTGGGTTGGCCCTGACGAAGCATCATGCCATGGCCCGCAATCTTAATCGCTCACTCACCGTTTCTGATACAAAAGTGAATATCCCTCAATCCGTCATAGACGAGATTGAAGAGCTACAAAGTCAATCAGAGCATCTTCAATTTTTACAAAATCGGTATCCCAATGAACCTTTCCGCTTGTGGGCAGCGGCACTTGCAGAAAATCTAGCCATTGACGCCACGGGTCGTATGGAAGCACGCCTGCTCGGTCATGAAAACCCCGATATCAATTTCAGGAATATGGATGCACTTTTAAAACCGCTTGACATGATGCATCACACCTTAACTGAAAATGGCATGGCCGACCTGACCAAAGATACACTTGCCACAATGCGCTATCAAGCCTCTGTGTTTGGGGTACATGTTGCTAACTTAGATATACGTCAATTTAGTGAATACAATACAAAGGTCATTGATGAGCTTTTAGAAAAGCTGGGACTTTATAAAGGATTTGGCAAACTCTCGGGTAAAAAACGAGGAGATGTCCTTTCTCAACAGCTAACCCAACCAATCCCTGATTTGTCCATTTTGGACCATGATTCCTTATCGGCGGAAACTGTTGAGACACTTAATTTATTTGCTTTGCTTTACAGGGCGTTCGATTTTTACGGCCGTGAACTGTTAGGTCCATATATTGTTTCAATGACGCATGGTCCTGAAGATATTTTGGCACCTCTTTTATTAGCTTACTGGCACAATTTATGTTTAAGCCCTGAGCGAGAAGAAGGACTTACTTTTGTTCCCCTTTTGGAAACACGAGAGGATTTGAGAGCTGCACCTAAAGTGTTGTCCGCTTTGTTTAACCATGATGCTTATCGACCCCATCTTGAAAAAGTTGACCGTAAACAAACTATCATGATTGGCTACTCTGACAGCAATAAAGATGCAGGATATATGGCCGCCAATTGGGAGCTCTTTAAGGCACAAGAAGTTATTACAACCGTTTGCAAAGAGCATCACGTCATTCCAATGCTTTTTCATGGTCGGGGTGGCACCATTGCCCGTGGTGGAGGCCCAGCAAATCGCGCTATCTTAGCCCAACCCCCAGGCTCTATCGAAGGTCGAATTCGAATTACAGAACAAGGTGAAGTCATTGATGAGCGGTATGGTCATCCAGCTATTGGTCGAAGGCATTTAGAACAAGTTGTAAATGCCGTTTTGTTATCGAGTGCTCCTGAACGATTTAAGATAAGTACACCTCCTAAAAAGGCATGGCGTAAAGCGATGGATGAGTTGGCTCAAGTTTCATATAGAGCTTATCGAAAACTCGTTTATGAAACACCTGAATTGCTTGAGTACTGGAGCCAAGCAACCCCTATCAATGAAATCAGCCAAATGCAAATTGGTTCACGCCCATCACGCAGAAAAGCCAAGGCGACCTTTGAAAGCCTGCGCGCTATTCCTTGGGGATTTAGCTGGATGCAAAGTCGGCACGTTCTCCCTGGATGGTACGGTGTTGGCGAGGCATTGTCACAATATGGGAATACGCCAAAAAAGAAAGAGCGTCTTCAAGAAATGTACAAAGAGTGGCCATTTTTCAAAGTTGTCATTGATAATGCCCAAGTTTCATTAGCCAAAGCAGATATGGGAATTGCTCGTTTATATGCAAATCTTGTTGAAGATGAGGATGTTCGAGAAAAAATATTTGGCATTATCAAATCTTCTTTTGAACTAGCGGAAGTCGAAATATTAAATGTGACACAAAAGAATGAAATCCTTGAAGGAAACAAAACGCTACAACGCTCAGTTCAGCGAAGAAACCCTTATGTCGATCCGTTAAATTTCATTCAGGTGAGTTTACTGAATCAAATGCGAAATAATGAGAAATTGAATACTGAAGAAGAAAGTGACTTGATGCGCACTATATTTTTAACCGTCAATGGCATTGCATCTGGGTTGAAAAACACAGGATGACTTAATCTAAAGTGGTTCATTAAGAAACGAAGTTTCAAAGCGTGGATGACTATTGTTCTATGGTGATTCACGCTTTGTTCACGTACCCTTCACGTCACATTCACGGGAAGCCAAACCTGTAGTTTGAAACAAATTTGATCGACTGAAGCCGCTTGAGCACATAAGCCTCGACGGTGATTTTGTGCTGCCCCGATGTATAGGGGGCGTTTGGGAAAACATTAGGGAGTCATGCATACCATTATTCGTTTACGGATGGTGATTATTTTAATTGCCATTCAAATGACATTTATTCAAAATTCTATAGCCATTGGTATCCATTTTGATGATTCACAATTAGGCATTTTGAAATTGTCGAATGAATACTATGAGTTGAGCTTTTCGAGTGAGAATGGCGCTATTCTCTCCTTTGTTGATAAACAAACGAATGAACACACCACATTGGGCTCAAACAACATGTGCTTATGGGGTGTATATGAAAATAAGACAAATCGATATGATGGTGGATGTTTTTTTGATGCCAACGGTGGCAAAAAATTCGAATACGAATGGATCACTGAAAACAAAAAGCTTATTTTTGACTATACATCTGAAAATGATGACGTTAATGCGCAAATTACTGTAACCCCTTCAAATGCATCATGGGTTGATTTTTCCTTAAATATTTATAACCATTGGGACACGGCCATTGAGTTCATCGCTTTTCCATCAGATTTATTATTTGAGTCTTCAGCTATTCAGGAATGGATTCTCCCTCTCTCTCCAGGTGTTGGTATCAATAATGGCTTTTTTAGTGAGAACAGAAGTTACGTTACGAGCTATCCTGCACCACTTTTTGCAGATTACACGGCCGTTTCTCTCACAAATTCAGAATTCACGCTTTACACGCTCACAGAACCTGACAAGATTTACCCGGTACATATTGGGTTTATCTTTAATGGCGGGACACCTTCCTCAGCCTATCTCCATCATTCCTTTGAGGATCACGTAGCGAGCGGTGATAGTTGGCAGTCGCCGACGGTGCGGCTCGATATAGGAAGGGACTTTGTAGAAACGGCCGTTGCATACCGAAATGATAATCACCTTTATGAGCATCCTTCTCTAATTGAAAAGCTTGGCTCACAATACAATCAAATTGTCCGGTCGCCACTCCTTAAAGCCGATATGTATCAGATTGCAAATCAAATTGGGAGCACATTCAGTGAGTACGAAACTGATGTCTTTCCTCATTTACCATCCCCTTCAATATTCCACCCAGTTACATTTTGGGATGGTGAGTTTGATGAGCAATACCCTGATCTGCTTCCGACAAATCCATCTTTAGGCACGGTACAAGAACTTGCAAGCTTATTTGAATCGGCAAAAGCCAACGGAATGTTGTTGATGCCTTATACAAATCCAACTTGGTGGGATGTTGAATCACCGACAACCCAATCAATCTCACAAACAATAGGATTGGAAGCGATTGTAGCCCTCGATAGGCAACAACAGCCCATTTTTGAAACGTACAATGGTCAAGGGGGGTATGTTGTTTCTCCTCATTCGCCTTTGGTTCAAGGCGCATTACAAGATTCAATAGCCGACATGTTAGATATATTGCCCAGCGATATTCTTTTTGAAGATCAAGTTGGTGCTCGTCCTCCCAAAATGGACTTTAACTCATACACCACGCAACCTGCTGATTATGCGCTTGGGTGGTTAGCACACACAGAAAGGTATTTCCCCAAAACAATATTGATGACTGAAGGTGGATATGATGCTTTGATGGCTACAGAATCTGGTTTTCATAGCAGCATTCTTCTTTCAAAAGAGCTGGGTGCCACCGATGATTGGTGGGGAGATGACAATTGGAGACCTTTACCTATTGCGACCATAATGGGGCGGGATAAGACGTTGTTTTATCAACACGATTTGGCAACTGAGACGATGACGCATCGTGAGGAGGTTCTGGCTTGGAATGCGGCCATGGGATATTTGCTTAGCTATGATCTTTTTGAATCGGCAAATGGGGGAGGCTTGCATAACTCTTGGCTTGACATCGTCTCTGTTTTTCAAAACCAAGTTTTTTCACACTATGCCAGTGAGCTAGTTCTTGATTATCAAACACCAGTTGTTGATGTAAACAAGACGATTTTTCAAGAAACGGCCGTTATTACCAATTGGCATGACTCTGCTAACTTTAATATTGACGAACACATTATTTCACCCCTAGGGATGTTAGTTGAAAAAGAGGATAACTCTCTACTCGCTGGCTTATTCTCTCAGTTTAGTGGTCAAAACCTTAGGGAACCGACTTACATTGTTCAAAATAATCACTTTAATTCAATCGATATGTGGCATTCATCAGATGAAGAGATTGTCCTTGAAGTAGATTGGCCTAATCATTGGTCTGAAGATGATTCAATCGTTTTACAGGGTTTAGATGATTCAGGGAATATTGTTCTAGAAACGCCATTATCAATTGTGAATGGAATGATTCCGTATACGCATGATGGTTTGAATAATTCATTAGAAATCGTGCGATATCGAATTTACAATCAATCCGTTTTTGTACAGTCTTACTTTCCAATGGTGTTTCAGCAGAAGGTCTTTGCCCCTGACTTAATTGTTGAGGCGGTACATGTTGCGAATGACTTCGTCCAAATAACAATTCATAATCAGGGTGATAGACCGACGGACAAGGGGTTTTGGGTTGATCTTTATATCGATCCCGACGTTGCTCCAACGGCAGTCAATCAATCTTGGGATCAACTTGGAGAACATGGTCTTGTATGGGGGGTAACAGAGACGATACCTGTCAACGGTTATTTGACGCTAACCTTAAATGGGCCATATTTTGATAGTTCTCGTAGTCACACGCGAGAAATAACGCCAGGAACGCCAATCTATATTCAATTAGACTCTTATGCACTTGGGTCCCCCTACGGGTCTATTGCAGAGACACATGAAATTGAGGGAAGTGGAACAAACAATATTGTGTTTTTATTAAGCGGAGAGGATGATCTCTCAATGCAATCCTCTCAACATTTTAGTGAAACAAAATTACCTTACGCTTCACTACCTCGAAGATAAGAGGGATCATGAAGATTGATTGATTGCAAATAGAAAGCCTAAATAGTCGTGTACGGGATTGGGAATGGTTTGAACAATAAAGCCTTTGCTTTTTAGAAATACTTCCAAATCGTGATGCGTCATGTCAGTCACGTGGTTGTGGTATTCCATGGCAATATAGTGTATGCGGCTTAACGTCTCTTCATGACAATTGAGCAATATATCAAATTCTCCACCCTCGCAATCTAACTTTAAAAAATCACACGTTTGAATACCGTATTCATCAAATAATGATTGCAGTGTCTTTGTTTCTACATCTATGAGGGTGTCAAGAGCGGTTGTAGCACTGTCCATTGAGGTTGAATGCTGAACTGCAGCGCCTGTTGTTGCAAGCTGTGTTTGGCCATTTTCTTTTCCTACGGCAACTGGAACGGCCGTTACGTTCATTACGTTGTTTAAAGCCAAATTTTCTTTAAGTAAATCGAATGATTCTGGGAATGGCTCAAAGCCAATCACACGTGATTGTGGGTGCATATTGGCAGCATAAATTGAAAAATCTCCAAGACCCGCACCGATATCAAGAACGGTCCAATGGTTTTGAAGCGGCGTGCCTAATCGCTCATAATCACGATCCAAACAGGTCTCTTTAATAATCCATGCATCCATCAAGCTCCGGATATTAAATTGCAAACCGTTATTGAGATGCAGAGTAAACGGCCGTTTGCCCAAAAGGAGCATAGGTAATTGCCACCAATTTTTGAATCCGAAAATAATCGTTGGAATTGAGGAGATATAATAGACAAGACGATTAATCATTGGCAAATTATACCGAACATTAAATGATAATACCCATCAAGATTATGATATGGTATAGGATGAGGATCACGATTTATTGTTAACAATGTGATTTCTCATATGGACGTATAGTCCTATTTAACAGGGTCACAAAATTAGGGATAATGGGGCATACTGTTTTCCTATTCTTTTGAGAGAATTCACAGAAGATTAATCGTGCGATTGAGAAGAAGCTGATAAATTTGTGATTCACTTAAAATGTGGATGCTAAACGTTCCAAATCGCTTTGATATCGATAGGTATAAATGCTAATAGAAAATAACGCTTTTCCAACTTTATTAGCGCTTCAATCTGATGTGCGTCAAGCGGCATCGATTGATGAGATTTCCGTTTCCTTAGAAACCTTTTCCAAATCAGTAGGATTAGGGGAAAACAGTGGATTAGTATCAGCTTCAACGCTCCTCGATGGTAATGGGACAATTACCCAGTTTCCGCTTTACGAACGGCCGTTTCATTTATGGATTGAATCGCAAACCCCATTGACTGAAGAAGAACAAAATTTAGGTGATCTGGTTGTTTCAATTCTTTCAACAACCCCGCTTGTTCAACAGGTTCAGGCGTCGCCAACCGAAGCTCAGAAAGAACTTCTCTCCGCTTTGGGTGAGAAAATTGCAGAACAGAGCCGTTTCCATATTATTTTAAACTTCCTCAAATCAAAGTTTGGCCAAGTTTTTGAAAACGCGAAAGGTCATCTTCTCGTTTATAAGAAGATCGACCAGCGATTCCATCCTTATGCCACATTTTCTTCGAATGAACAGCACACTCCTGAGTCTCATATCAAAATCCATCAGCGTATATTTGAAAAAGTGCTCGATGGCAATACGGTGGTTTCTCAGCAGGCAACGCTCTCAAACCTCTTTGTTCCTATTCGCTACAGTGATCAAACTAAAGCGATGTTTTATCTTGAACAAAAAGGGGCCCAAACCATATCGCCGGCTACGGTTTCAACAATTGAGCTGCTGGCTGGCTTTTTAGGCATTGGTCTTAGCAATGAGTCGCTTTCAAATGAGGCTTGGCAACGAGCAAATCAGCTGGAAACGATCTACCGAATTACAGAATCTGTTCGTGGGTTACGGCCGTTGTCCGATATGCTTTCAGAAATTCATCAGCATATTTATCGCTCTTATAAAGCCCCGCATACATTTGTGGCCATTATCGACAATGAAAGTAAAAGCATTGAGTTTCCGTTTATGCAGCAAGATGGAAATGAAGTGCCACAATCTCCTGTCCCGTTAAATTCAGATTCGAGTTTAGTGGCTTGGGTTGTAGGTCGAAGTGAACCGTTTGCGATTGATAATTGGCAGGAAGATAAACGGCCGTTAGATGATCCCAATGTTCCTTCTGACATTAAATCAATCATCATTGTCCCCATGCGAATAGGGGACGAGGTCATCGGTGCGATAGGCATCCATCATTATGAACCAATGGCCTTTA
>JANQSK010000194.1 GCA_028284105.1 Anaerolineae bacterium | reverse complement strand
GTTGCGTTAGGTGGGTTGCTTTACATGATTAACCCTGAGTATGTTTCAGAATTATGGGTTTCAGAAGCACCTTGGATTCTACCTAATGTTGTTCCCTGTGGCTGGATTGTTATTGGTTTTAGCGTGATGATGATTGCGGCTGGAGCTTGGGCGATTCGAAAAATCGTTGATATTGAAGTGTAATAAAATTTCAAATAAGGTATTGTAGATAAATGTCACCATTGATTTTAACTCTCCTTATATTTGGTGTTGTGGCCGTAATTGGCCTTGGTGTTTTGTTATTACAACGAGCAGAAGACGATCCATTGCTCTCTCGTATTGATGAGTTTGCTGCGCGTGAAGAAGTGGTTTCAATCGAAGAGATTGAACTCTCAATGCCACTTCGAGATCGAATTTTTGTTCCAATTGCTCGTCGAGTTGGTGATTTCTTTGTAAGACTTACACCACAACAGACGCTAGAGAATACAACACAATTAATTGAGCTTGCGGGTAACCCCTATAATTGGTCTGCTGCAACCTTTATGACAATTCGGGTTGGGTTTACCATATTTATGGGGATTATGACATTCTTCTATACAACCCGGTTTGGAAATGCAGGTGCTGGCCAACGTTTCTTGTTTTCCATCATCGGTGCTGCACTTGGCTATTTTCTACCTGTCATGTGGCTGCGCTCTAAGGTTGACCGCCGGAAAGACGCTATCATCAAGAAGTTACCAGATGCGCTGGATTTAATGACGATTTGCGTAGACGCAGGGTTAACTTTTAATGCGGCAATGCAAAAAGTAGATGAGAAATGGGATGATCCATTAGCTTTAGAGTTTGGTCGCGTCATTTATGAAATGCAATTGGGTAAATCTCGTCGACAAGCACTCAAAGATATGTCTGACCGAATGGATGTGCCTGATGTCACGAGCTTTTTAGCAGCGGTTCTGCAAGCTGATCAGCTGGGTGTTGGAATTGGTAAGGTGTTGCGGATTCAATCTGAACAGATGCGTGTGCGCCGTCGCCAACGGGCGGAAGAGAAAGCCCAACAAGCACCGGTAAAGATGATGTTCCCGATGGTGTTTTTGATTTTCCCATCGATTTTTGTGGTACTGCTTGGTCCTGCGGGATTCCAATTGTTAAGGAATGAAGGTATTAGCGATTTACGTTAATTAAATATTGTTATTATCGAGACCATCTATTCGGATACCGAATAGATGGTCTCGTTTTATTTATTGACCAAGCAATTGAGTTGGTTTTGATTAAGTTTTTGATTCATTTTTAAAAATCGATTTAATCGTCAAAGTAGAATTCCTGGGAAAGGTTTCGAAGTTTAGGATTCTTATCGTTGTGACACAATTAACAAGCAGCTGGAATAAGCGTGCCAAATTGTTTTTCCAAACGCTATCTGACTTGGCGTTCCCCCCCGTTTGTGTTGCCTGCCAAAAACCTGATTTTTTAATCTGTAAAAATTGTTATAAAGATATTCTGTGGCTCCAAGAGTCATTTTGTCCCTATTGCTTTCAAGAAAGTTCTAATTCGTCATGTTGTGATGGTAGCTTGATGGGGATGTTTACGGCCGTTGCTTATGTTGGCCCCATACCCAAAGCGATACATCATTTGAAGTATGAAGGTCATTTTGCTGTTGCTAAGCCGTTGGCTGAAATAATGGTTGAAGGATGGCAGCCTTCATGGCCTGAACCGGATAGTATAATCCCCATTCCCTTGCATCAATCGAGACAAAAAAAGAGGAGCTACAATCAATCTGAATTGCTGGCTAAAGAGATCGCCGAGCATTGGGGGCGGGAAATATTATTGGATGGACTGTTTCGCATTATAGAAACTTCTCCTCAAGTGGGACTCAATGCGAATGAACGGCTTTCTAATGTAAATAATGCCTTTTGGGCAAATGAAAAAATAAAGAACAAATCGATATTACTCATTGATGATGTTTTTACAACGGGTGCCACCATGCATGCGGCGGCCAATGCACTAATGCTTGGAGGTGCTAAGGAGGTGTACGGTTTTACTTTGGCGAAAGCCAACCTTACTTAACATTTTGATAAAGCTTTTTATCAATACAAAAGGGAGATTGCAAAATGAATGTTTCTGTAACTGGGCGTAATATTCAAATGACGGACCGAATTCAACAATATGTTGAAAAAAAGACAGCCCGTTTGGATCGATATATGCCGAACCTACGAGAAATAAAAGTTGATCTTTCTGAAGCAAATTCGAAGAATGCCCAAGAAAGAAAAATTGCTCAAATAACGGCCGTTGATAAAAGGGGAACCATTTTACGGGCGGAGGAGCGAAGTAGTGATCTCTTTGCATCAATTGATCTGGTTGTTGATAAACTCTATAAGCAGATAAGAAAATATAGAACCAAGAAGAAAAAGCATTGGCGGCGGAACAAAATGGCTGAGGAGTTTTTAGGAGAGCCTCTCCCTATGGAAGGTGAAGAAGAAGAGGTTTTGGATGGTAGTATCGTTCGAACAAAGCGATTTTCACTTCAACCGATGGCACCTCAAGAGGCAATAGACCAGATTGAATTACTCGGGCATGATTTTTTTGTATTTCATAATATTGAAGATAACCAGATCAATGTGCTCTATAAACGCAGGGATAATGATTATGGATTGCTTATCCCTGAACTCGATTAATTAAAATAAAAAAGCCGAGGCTTGATATTCAATTGGAGAATAATCAACCTCGGCTTTGATAGCGTATTGTTGTTTAAATGTTTAACTAACTTCATGTAATTTCTTTACAAATGCCCCCCTTAACTCACTATTAGCCAACAGTTTCTGGAAAAAAGAGGGGTATTGCAAACCAATATCAACTCCATCAATAACATCTTCAGCTACTTTAGGAATCCAGTCAAAATCCTTTGCTCGGGTTGCTGCTCGATCCCACATGGTATGTGCAATCAGCGATAAATATTGATCGCCAGCTTCTGGCCAGGCGTCAAATTTTATGAGCTGTTCCCTCAACTCACTAAGCTCCGAATGATTAATAGGCGTCTGTACGGCCTCATTTGAAATTGGCATGATCCCCATAGTATTGTCCATCCTATGACTGCTAAACAGATTTACTCAGTTGTTGTTTTGATTAGCTAGGCGATTGACTACGCCACCCCATTCGCTAGCAAACGTACAAGAAGAAGTGATACGTCAACAACGAATTACAATACTATAACAGAGGAGGGGTCCTATTCTGAATAGGAGAGTATGCCTAAAAATGGATTAGAGAGTTGAGAGCAACCGTTAATTTTAATAACGGTTGCTTTATTTAGATTGCAAACTGTTGATCAAGCTCAGGAACATGAACATTCTGAAGCCCTTGACCTTTCAACGCTTCAGCAAACGCCAGAGAGGATTCTTCTTCTCCATGTACGATAAAGGTGTGTTTTGGGCGTTTTTTGAAGCTACCTGTCCAATCAAGAAGCTCTTCACGGTCGGCATGTGCACTGAATCCATTTATGACTTCTACATTGGCTTTGAGCTGATGTTCTTCGCCAAATATTTTAACGACCGGCGTTTTCTCAACAATTCGGCGCCCAAGCGTATGCGCTGCTTGAAAACCCACAATGAGGATTGTGTTTCGTGGATCTTCAATATTGTTTTTGAGATGGTGCAAAATGCGTCCGGCTTCTGCCATACCACTGGCACTAATAATGACAGCCGGTTGTTTTAATGAATTTAGCTCTTTCGACTGACCTGTTGAGCGCGTATAGTACATCATGTCAAAACCAAACGGATCACCGTGTCGATCTTCGAGCATAAACGCTTCTAAATCTTCATCATAGGCTTCTGGGTGGAGTCGATAAATGCCCGTGGCATCTACGGCGAGGGGACTATCTACATAGACGGGTAAGTTGTCAGGGATTTTGTTTTCTTCAACCAATTGATGCAATCGATAAACAAGCTCTTGGGTTCGTCCAACCGCAAATGAAGGTACGATCACTTTCCCACCCTGTTGGAAGGTATTGTTGACAATCGTTTCTAATTTGGTGCTTGCCTCATCTAAAGTTTTATGGGTGCGATTACCGTAGGTGCTTTCGACAATAAGCACATCAGCTTCATCAATAGGTGTTGGATCGCGTAAAATTGGGCGGTTTGGTCGGCCTAAATCACCACTGAAGACGAGTCGAATATCCCGTTTTTCTTGTTCATCTTCGATATCTAAAGCAACGATTGCTGAGCCGAGGATATGGCCTGCGTCGTAAAATGTTAAGGTCATACCGGGCATGATGTTATACGGCCGTTCATATCCAATCCCTACAAAATATTTCAAGCTTGTAATGGCATCCGTTAATGAATAAATAGGCTCTAAGGGTGGTTCCCCTTTCTTCGCCCTCTTTTTATTCACATATTTAATATCATAGCTTTGAATTTTTGCACTATCTCGCAGCATGATGGCACATAGATCTCGCGTGGCATAGGTACAATAGATGTCCCCTTTAAAACCATTTTTAACAAGATTTGGGATATTCCCACTGTGATCGATGTGGGCGTGGGACAGAATGAGGATATCGATTTCAGATGGA
>JANQSK010000178.1 GCA_028284105.1 Anaerolineae bacterium | reverse complement strand
GATAGGTTTCAAGCACCTGTTCAGTTTGCTCTGTATGTTTAAACAATTCAGCTTTTATGACATAAGCTAGCCCATATTGGGGCTGCATTTTGATAAGTTTATTCAAGACGCCAAAGGCCTTAGACATTTTATTTTGATTTGAATAGATCAAAGCTTGAGCCACATAGGCTGGAGCTTGCTGTTTATCTAGATGAAGCACGTGTTTGACATCTTTTGATGCTTGTTCATATCGGCCCGTTTGTGCATAAATTAGTGCTCGTTCCGCAATTAAATCGGCATTATTGGGTTCAGTTTGGAGAGCTTCTTCAATTTCTTTTTCTCGGGCTAAATGAGCAATTTGTGCATTTGTATCCGCTATGGCCTCACGCGCTTGTTCATACCCTAAATTCACGGCATTTGTAAAGGCGTCTAGTGCAAGCTTATATTCTCCTCGACCCAACATGATGCCACCGATATTAAAATGGGCTTTGCCATGATCTGGTTTACATTTGATGGCATTTTGAAAATCTTGTAAGGCGCGCTCCTCTTCTCCCAAATGAGAATAGGCAATACCTCGGCTGTTAAAGGAGAGGGCAATGTCAGGATCATTTTCGGCTAATCGGATAGCTTCTGTGTAAAAAGAGATTGCCTCTTCATAATTACCTAATTTTGCATAGGCATTTGCGACAGCATGATTGGCCTTCGGATCTTCTGGTGCAACATGTTGGGCTTTTTGTGAAATACGTAATGCGTCATCAAACTGACCAGCCATTAAATAGGCGTTCGCCTGATTAACTAAAAGTTGAACGTCGTTTGGAAGTTTAGTTCTAGCTTGGTCAAAGTCCTGAATCGCCTCGCTGATATATCCCATTTGCATGAATGCAGAGCCTCTTTCTTTCAAGACTTCGCTATCTTGAGGGTTTTTCTGTAAGAGAGCATTAAAATCAGCGATTGCTTTCTCAAATTCAAACATGTTCGCGTATAAAGTAGCGCGAAGCAGCTGTTGGTCTCTGTTTTCTGGATGAAACTGTTGCAAAATATAGTGCACGTTTTGTTGCGTGACCTGATCATTCGGGTTGATATTTAGAGCTGCTTGATAATCTGCTAAGGCGCTCCCCGCTTTCCCTAACTGTAAATGACAAGAGCCGCGTGTCGTATAAGCCTCTAAATAAAACGCATTACACTCTATCGCTTTGGATAAATGGATGATTGCGTCCTCATATTGCTTCAAACGATATTTTGTAAACCCTAAATTGTAATGAGCCATTGCATATTGAGGATTTAGGGTGATTGCTTTTTGAAGATCGGCAATCTCATTTTGGGTGTCTTGAATACGGCCGTATGCGACCCCTCTATCAAGATAATAATGAGGAACATCAGGTTGAATTAGAATCGCTTTAGTATAAGCATCAATGGCTGATTTAGGATGGTTTAGCAAGAGCTCTGCTGTTCCTAATTGGTAATGGGCCTCAGCAAGTTTAGGATCCCTTTGGATGGCTTTCTGGAACATTTCGATGGCTTGGTCAATATTCTTTTGATACAGATGAAATAGACCCAATTCCAAAAATACGGCCGTATCATCCGGGAATATGTCTTGGATAGTGCCAAAATCTAATTCAGCTTGTTCAAATTTGCCCTGTTTTGTATAGATTTGGGCTCGAAGGAGGATAGAGTCCTTTAAAATGTGCTTTGTTGGATTTAATTTGCCTAAAAGATGATTGATATCTGCTAGTGCTTCTTCATAATGGCCTAGAGAAAAATAAGTCTTTGCCCGATTGTAATAAATTGCAGCTTGCTTGGGTGCAATAGTTAAAGCTTGTTTGAACTCATTTGCAGCTTTTTCAGGCTTACCCATCAAAAGATAGATTGCACCACGATTGCTATAAGCTGGCCAATGATCTTCATCGAGAGCAAGTAATTTAGCGAAGGTTTGTAATCCATCATCCCATTGAGCAAGCTCCATAAATCCCATTGCTTGTTCAAACAAGGTATCAATTTCATGCTTAAAATTAGGTTTATTTTTATATGGAGCAGGCTGTCCTTGAAGACGTAACTGAATTTTGGTGGCTTTGTCAGATGCTTTAGGGTGCCCAAGCTGAGCTGCTTTAGAAAAACAGACTAATGCCCGCTCAAAATCTTGACGTTTCGCATTTAGCTTTCCAAGCTGGTAGGCAGCTTTTGCTTTGGGGCCATCATACTTTAATGCGCGACTAAAATCTTTTTCAGCACGTTTTAGCTCATTAATATTAGCCCAACAGTATCCTCGGTAATAGAAAGCATCCCCGTGGTGGGAATCTACTTTTAATATTTTTGTAAATGCGGTAATGGCTTGACGAAACTGTTTTTCATTGGCGTAGGAAATGCCATTGCGAAGTAATTGCTTTATGTTGGTGTCGGACATTGTTGATACACTCACTCAATAGAATACGTTACATGCGCTAAAGAGTAGTTATGTGTATCTTGAAGACAAAGTCAAGGGGAATTTACTATTATTTACTTTTATTACACGGGAGTAATGCTACTCGACAAAGATTTCTACGCGTTCCCCGCCTTCTTCATCCGTAACATCCATAATTTTGCCCTGTTGGCCACTTTTAATGGCTTCAATCAGCTCTTCGACTTCAATACCTTCTAAATCAGGTGCAAAGCGAGCTCCCATCTTGATGCCAACATTAACGAGCCCCATTGGAATGTTAACATTTACTTTTTGACGCCCTGTGCCTTGTTCTGTGACTCTGACTCGGAACCAGCGTGGATTGCTGGCCCCTTTGAGTGGCTCAAAGCTGTTTGATTTTTTATTGTCTAAGGCACGCAAAAGTTCAGTTCCCTCAGCAGCTGTGATCTTCCCTTCTTCAATCATTTTTAAAATTTGCATGCGTTCTTCTACACTAGCCATAATATTTCTCGTACTTTCAAGATAACTTCATATGTATTGATAAAGATTGTTGAAATCGGCTTAAACGGTTGCCGATATTGTTTCTAAAGTTCCAATTTCATGTGGGTCAACGTTCGCTGTGCTTGAAAGTTTGCCTCTTTCAGTAATCCATTGACCACTACATCATCATCTGGATGATCAATGCGAATGTTGCGCCTGGGGAGATAATGAAGCCGCCTAACCACTTTTGCTAACAACGGCCGTTCCAGTTGCCCCTTGTAATCAGGGTGAATTCGGAGGGCGGCATGATGGAGTCTCCCCCATTCTGAAACAATGCTGCCAAGTCCTGTGAGCTGTTTAGACTCATTTCTTGTGACCCATGTTTCGATTTGGCGCCCATTCAAAAAGTTAGCCACTCGATCAAAAACGCCTGTTTTATACATGTTCTGGTCAGGCGGTTCAGGCCAACTCAGCTCTGGTGATAATACCGAAGTATCGAGCGTATATGCTGCCCGCCACTCGCTTGACTTTAACTCTCGAATATCTGGCGTGTCCGACTCTACGCCAATTCGCCGTATTCGAGATAGATTTGAATACCATGACGTGATGCTGCCGAGTTGATCGTACTTAAGCGATTGATAAAGCATATTGGCCGCTGTGTTTGTTTTAACGACCTGCAGCAAGATTTCACGTCCTTTGAGTCTTTTAACTTGCTCAGTTACAGCAACCATCATGTTTTTGGCAATCTGTTGTCGCCGAAAATCAGGATGAACTGCAACATTCACGATTAAGAATCGCCCCGGCACTTTTGTGGATAGGAGGGTCACATTACCTACAATACGGCCGTTTACTTCCCACACAATACCTTGTGCCAATTTTCCTGCCGCTGGCGTCATGCGCCACAAAAAGGCAGGGGATTGATTCATGCTATCACTTGTTAAAATATTTCGGCCGTCACCATGAATTGCAGAGCCAAAACAAAGTTCCAAAAGACGCAGGATTTGTGGAATGTCCTTGTTGATATTAATCGGTCTAGGACCGTCTTTTGAATTGCTCTGTGGCCGGGCCACAACTGCCATGGCTTTTGCACCTTACTGAAGAAGCAAAGACCGTTCTAAATCGTCGTGCGGAAGGCCGTTCGCTTCTCTTGGAAGTAAACGGATGAACCGCCTGAGCGCTCATTAAATAGAGAACCGTTTACTTAATATTCTGATAGGCTTCCTCGTCTGCGGGCATGGTTTTCCGCTTGCTGATAAAGCCATATTCCTAAGATAGGCATGCCCACCCCAAACAGGGTGACTATCGTTAATTCTACACCAAAAGGGGCTAATTCTGGGAATCCATTTGGGAAACCCAACAATGTCGAGCGGAACAAATCCACCCCATATGCCAACGGAATAAAGCGTGATATCCAAAGTAACGGTTCTGGTAATGCAGAAAATGCAAAAAATGGGGCACAGAAAATCATAAACACAAATTGCAGGAGATTAACGGCCGTGTTTGCTGACTCCTTGACTCTCAGTGTTAAGGCTGCAAATGCAAAACCCGTCCCAAACGTGCCTGAAAGCGCCATGATGAGTACAAAAATGCCCAGCCCAATATTGTGAATGGGGAGCTCACCAAGCAAGCTCGTTAATAAAAAGACGGCAACCACAGACAAGATCGATGTCCAAATGAGCGTGATAATGACGCGTGAACCTAAAACCGCTAACTTGGAGGCGGGGCTCATGTAAATTTGTTCAAGCGTTCCTTGCTTCTGTTCCCGACGAATATTAAAGCCGATGCTCCAAAGCGTATCTGATAAAAACAGGAACATAATGAACCCATAGGCCACAATACCTGTGATTTCTGCTGATGCCCCACCTTGCGCTCCATCAGGACTAAACATCAAGCCTGCTAGTGTGAAAATCGTCACAATCAGGAAGATTTGGATAAAGCTTGCTAAGAATTCAATGGGATAGCGCAACATGATGGTGAACTCTTTGCGCACCATGGCCCAAAAACTACTAAATGAGGCCGACATCGAAGGCGACTGATAAGGTTGTTGATTTAATGCAGCCATTAGAATGTCCCAATCCCTTCATTTCGACGAAGATTGTTTTCAACTCGTTGGAAAACCCAAACGGAAAATAACGGGATAAAGAGTAAAAACGCCCAAAGCACCGCAAAATCTAGATACCAATTTTCTAAAAAGTAACCAACGCCAAGCAGTGAAGACCGAACGCCATTCACCATCCATGTTGGTGGAAATAGCTGGGCTACAAAACGAATTCCGGCTGGCAGGACGGTGACGGGGAAGAAAATACCCATTAAAAAACTGACACCCCACTGCATTAAATTGATGAGCGCGTTTGATTCTTTGATTTTTAAGACCAATGCCCCAAAGAGAAAGGCAAACCCGTAAAGAGGAATCAGTCCAATGAGCAAAAATAAGAGCGCCAGAAAGACCTGCCCTTGGAAGGGGTTGACTCGGAAAATGGCACATCCAAGCAGGTAAGCAATGATAGATGAGCTAAAACCCCGAATGGCGCTATAAACAGCTACCCCTGCTGCTAAAGTCGTGCTTGAAGTGGGTGTTGTGTAAACAGCCTCTAGCGTGCCCGTTTCTTGCTCAAAACGCACCCAATGGGCAATGTGCCAAAAGGCGTATGAGACAATGCCAAAAACATTTGAACCAATTAGCATGTAAGCGACAAAGTTGGCTGTTCCTGTGTTGGCTTCAAAATTAACGGCCGCATCCACACCACCCGTCGAACGACCTAATAGCATTGGCATAGCCGCAAAGATGATCGGGATGATTATTTCCATGACCATCTGCCCGGGATAACGAGACATGTTTATCAGACGGATTCGCGTTTCAGCCAAGACGGCTGAAAGGGTTTGGCGTGTTGTTGGCGGTTGGTAAACAAAGGTTTGCATAAGTTCGTGCCTAAACGTAACTGTGATTAGCTGGTGATTCGTGTATCTTCTGCCAAAGTGCGCCCTGTGTGTGCAATAAACACATCTTCGAGCGTGACTTCTTCGGGGGTGATTTTTTGCAATACGGCCCCATGTGTGCTTAATGTTTGGATGAGATTGGGTAATACGGCCGTTTGATTAGGTGTCATCACAGTGAGTTGGGTATGTCCATTGACAGCAGAAACGGCCGTTTTGTTAATGCCAGTCAGTTCGGTGATTGCGTCACTGGCACGGTTAGGAATAACCCCTTCTAGGCGGATAACTGTGTCTTGACCAATAGACGTTTTCAAATCGGAAACAGATCCTAAAGCGATGACCGAGCCTTGATCAATAATGGCCACGCGATCACACAGCGTTTCTGCTTCAGCCATGATGTGGGTTGTGTAAATAATAGTCTTGCCCTGATCGTTGAGCTTGCGAACAATTTCTCGTAGTTCTCGGGCTGAGGGAAGGTCGAGTGTGTTTGTTGGCTCATCAAGAATGAGTAGAGGGGCGTCATTAATAAGCGATTTGCCAAATGCCAATTTCATCTTTTGACCTGAGGAATAAGACTCAACGGGGCGATCGGCAATATCGCCAATATTAAGGAGCTCAATAATTTCATTTGCTCGGTCTTGGCGGGCTGTTGGATCAAGATGATATAGAGAGCCAAAAAATACAAGATTCTCTCGCCCGGTCAGTTTCCAATATAGACCGCGCTCACCCATTAGCATTGTGCCGACAGAGGCACGAATCGCATTATCCTCTTTGGTCAGTTCATACCCATTGATCCATGCCTGACCTGATGTCGGTAGCAGCAAAGTCGTTAGACATTTAATGAGAGTTGTTTTTCCAGCGCCATTTGGTCCTAAAAGCCCAAAAATTTCCCCTGGCTGAATATCAAAAGTGACACCTTTCAGCGCGGGGATTTCTTTTTTTGTCGACTTAAACAGTCCTTGACGTTGTTTTGCAATGTAGATTTTTTCTAAATTTTCGATTCGTACAGGCGCAGTCATAGTTGGTCCATCTTTGAAAAAGACAAGTGTAAAAAATGAATGGGGGAAGGGAGGGTAGGTCATTGAGGACCTCATCCCCCATTCATTGAAAAACCTATGAGATTGTTGTCATTAAACCCCTAATTTCAAATCTCAGAGGTTTTATCGATAAATTATCCGAGTGCTTCTAGCAAAGTGGCGGCCTCATCTGGTGTGATGATGCCTTTTTCAACCATCTTGAGAATTTCAAGCTTCTCCTCGGTGGTGGGTGAAGGTGTGGCAGATTGTGCCGCTGATTTACCACTTCCAGGAGGACGTCCTGGTGATCGTCGGGTGGTGTATTCAGCTTGCCGGCGCGCTTGATTTGCGGCCCGTTCCGCTTGTGACGTTGCTCTTGTGGCGGCCCGTTCCGCTTGTTGTGCTGCTCGCGAAGCTGCTTGCTCTACTCGATTTGCAGCCATCTCCAACTTTTTAGAGAGTTTGTCAGAGAGCTGTTGGCCAAAGTCTGGACCCAATTTTGATTCAATCTCGGTGCTGAAACGGTTGATTTCGTTGCTAAACCGTTCCCGAATCTGATTGCTGATGCCTTCCAGATCGAATGAGAAGTCAAAATTGAAGTCGGTGTCATTGGGCATTTCCCAACGTGCATCAACCATTTGGTCTTCGTTGAGAATAATACGGCCGTTTGCCTTTAACGTAAGTTGAGTTTGTCCATCACCAATCGAGCCAACAATCCCATCTTCATTTTCAACAACCTTTTCTAAAGGAAGACGGTTCTTGATTTTGGGGGCATGTGCCACTAAGTTGATAGGTGCATCTGCTGGCCAACGCAAAATAATGTCGCGATCGGCAGTTAGGGTGTGCTCGTCTGCGCTTAGACTACCATAAAGACGGATGTCTCCATGAGTATTCTCAACCGTTACTTTACCGCCAACATATATTTAAACAGTTGCCCTGGATCTCGCCAATCATCTACATTGTACAACATTATATGTACAACATTTCTCTTACCTTTGCCACAGCTTGTGCAAAATTTG
>JANQSK010000162.1 GCA_028284105.1 Anaerolineae bacterium | reverse complement strand
AGACAGTATGCTTGGACACCATCGTCTGGCAATGAGATGTAATCGAACGTTAAACGAGGTGCTTGGGTATCAACCGCCCCGTGCCATGCATTGAGATTCTCTAGGCGATTGCCAAGATTGTCAGTTGCACGCAAACCAATGTTGAAGAGCCCTTCAAATCCTTCTGGGATGTCGAATGACCAATTACTGTAGAAGCTGTCTGGTGTATCTGGCGTGACAGGAATCCAGGTTGTGTTGTAGGTGTACAAAGTTTGGATTTCTTCATCGGTCAACGGCCGATTAAAGATAGCCACCTCATCAATGAACCCTTCAAAACCGGCACCAATCACCAAAGGATCATCCGTTTGAGGCAGACGCCCTTCAACTTTTAATTGTGCATTTCGATTGCCATTGATATAGATGCTATTGTACTCACCGTCATACATCATCACGACATGATGCCATTGATCGTTGGTGAGGTTGCCGCTGGCGGAAAAGCCGTAGACATTATTGGGGGCTTGTAGACCTGGCGTTTGGAAGATCAGCTGGTCTTGGCCATTAAATTTAATAAACAGAATTTCCCAACCGGTCAGACCTTTTGCAAGAATTTTGTTGTTGTTGAACTGATCGGATGCATTAAACCAGAAAGAAACCGCCATTTGCTCAAAGTCGAGATCTTCCGTGTCTGGAATGACGATACGGTCATTGCCATCAAAGAAAGCGGCTGTACTGGAGCCAAATGCACCTTCGAAACCTGTCGAGGGGCATGTTCCAGCTTCATCATTACAAGAGATGGCCGAATCGATAAATGAGCTATGGGCAAAGTCAGTCACACCATTTGGATCATCTAATGGCAGATACAACTTCAAACCATCAGGATTAAAGTCTGGCCAGATTGAACCATTCAAATGACGGAGCTGAATTTCGAGTTGAGAAACGGTTGTTGCCAATGGATTGGCAACATCATACACCTCATCCAATAAGATAGCGTGTGAGTAAACCACGACCTCATCCATCAAACCAGTGAAGTGACCGCCACTTGCATTGTTTGCACCGATTTGGAATGGTAAACCGAGCTGTTGGCCCAAGGTTTGGGTGCCAGTAGCCAGCGGAATACCATTGACGTAGGCTGTCCACGTTCCATCTTCCAAGGCCAAGGCCACATGAGACCATTGATTGGGTGTGAGACTAATGGGTAATGATTGAGACCCGCTATCAGTGACCAAAATCATTTCATCATAGTTGTCACCAATTTGCCAACGGAAGTTAGTGTCTGTGCCATCATCGACTGCCAAAATGGTTGGGTGGTACCCATTTGAGCCTGCAGCCCATGTTGGGTTAATCCACGCCATCAAGGTGGTGTTGGTCATGCTAAAGACGTCGTCTGCAGCAATTTCTAAGCGATCATCGGTTCCATCGAAGGATACGGCCGTTCCATATTGACCTGTCACACCAGCAGTTGGGCATTGTCCAGCAGAACAAGCTGCCACAAATTTACGCTGGGTTGAATCAACAAAATCTGTCGTGCCTACCCCTTCATCAAGATGGAAGTGGAAAATACGACCTGATTTATCGAAGTGTAGATCAGTTACCGTACCAAAGATCGTTTCATCACCACTGGCAATGTACTCTTCATTGATGGTGACGTCAGCCCACGGGCCAAAATCATCAAGCTGTAATGTACCAATCGTCTCAGTCACGCCATTGCTGACAAAATCTTCTGAGTTAGCAATAACTGAATATTCACCATAAGCCCGTTCTGGGAAGAGATAATCAACGCTCCAGGTCCCCACAGAGGCAGTTGAGGTCATGACATCCGTCGAAATCTGTGCTTGGACAGTTGAGCTCAACCAATCTTGAACATCAATATTAACGGTTTCACCCAACGTACGATTATCTGTAATATCACCAAAGAGCGTTAAGACATTATCTTCCTGCAATGAAGGTGGGTTTGTCGAAAGCACAGAGCTTGTCAAAGAGCTATCGATTGTGTGGCTAGAAGGCGTGTCATCTACATAGATAGTAGTTTGAGTAACCTTTACATTCCCAACAGCATCCGACGCCGCCATATCGACGATGTATTCACCTTCGATATCAGGCGTAAACATGAAATACCATAGGCCAGTGCCAGACTCATCTTGAACTGCGTCAATAACATCAACGGCCGTACTTGGCGACTCGATAGTGACCTGAACGGCCGTTTCTGTCGAGAAATCATCTGACGTTGAAATCGCTAACAAGATCGGCTCGTTTGGTAAGTCATTATTCAAATCGAGCGCTGCGTCAGGCCCTTCGGCATCAACAATCACTGGGAAGCGCTGTACAGCATCAAATGCAAAGAATTGGGTTGTGTACAGTGTATCAATCTGGGTCTGGTTCAAAACACTGCCAAAGAACAGCACCTCGTCCATCACACCACGGAACACACCAGTTTGTGGATCAAGATCACCAATTGTAAATTGATTATCCTCTACATCACACACACCGCCGGAATGCGTGGCCGTATTCGCATCGAGCTCACCATTAATGTAAAGGCGCATCGTTGTACCATCGAAGGTACCCATGATGTGGATCCACTGATCACCACCCACACGTGTATCAGAAATAAGCAGCGTTGGCGTCCCACAACTCGCACCATCATTGGCACTAATCGAGAATTGAGCACGTCCCCCTACAACAGAGATGGAAGCTTGTTCACGGCCGATAAGGTGCATTGGACCACTACCACGGTGACCTTTCATCCAAAGACCAAGTGAAAACTGATTTTGTTCCATCTGGGCATCAAATGGGAATTCAATTCCCTTTGGATAGCGGACGTTGAAGCTAGCTGCCTCATTAACGGCACCAATATCACCAAAGAGCGGACACCCACCGCCGCCTTGCGTGGGCAATCGAGAGGCATCACATGTTGCCAACCCGCCAATATCACCAAGGTTAGGAATCGAGCCTGAGGTCACAATACCATCTAATGGGAAATCAATTAACGCGCTGTCTGACACGTCATCAACGATTGAGTCAAAAACCACTGCGGCACGTAACGTCACGCTGGTATATTGTGACGACGTAATATCACCAACAGGAGAAATTCCAGTAAAAGTGACCATTTCTTCAGGAATCAATGAAATCGATTCAGTAACTTGACGGAAGTTTTCAGGAATCTCAACATAGAATTCACCACCAATCGTATTAAATTGGTCGTCATTAGTGACGGTCGCATCGTAGTTAATCGATTCCGAAACGCCGACAACACCCGCTTGAACTGAATTCGTAGAGAATGATCCCTCAAGTGAAACTGGATTCAAGGTATTTGCCACATTGGGGTTATACCCATAGAACCGTTCAAATGGATCAACCATACCGTCTGCATCACCATCGGCTTGCAAAGGATCAGCCCAAACCCAAGTTTGGATTTCGTCTGTCTCATTTTCATAATCATAAGTAATGAGCCAGCCACCGGTCCAAGGGTCGGTATCGGGTGAGAAAGGATTTCTAGATTGAGTTCTCGGGAATTCATCCCCATCCCAAATACCATCATTATCCGTATCTCGAACTTTTGGATCTGTGCCATAGATGACTTCAAAGTAATCTGTTAACCCATCACCATCTTCGTCCGCTTTTCTGGGGTTGGTCCCATTTTCAAGTTCCCAACGATCCGTTAATTGGTCATTATCGCCATCAGCATTTCCCTGATTAGGATCATTGTAATAACCAACTAAACCATCACCATCCTGATCATTGCGGCTAAGGAAGCCAAGGAAACCGTCAAAGGTAGCTGGGAAAATATCTAAAACAATGGTGTCAACTTTAGAATGGTAAGAGTCACGAGTAGGTTCTTCATCACAAGTGGCACTTGAAGTGAAGATGAAGCCCCAACATTCTAACGTCACCACATTATAGGATTCAGTAAAGTAAACGTCCCGACTTTGATTTCGACCGGCTTGATTAAAGTTTAAGGTAATCGATGGATTAAACGTTGCCGCATTGTCGGTGTAAGAGACGCTACCAAAGCTCAATTCATCATGACGATCACGCTGCCATGTTTGTAAGTAGTAACCAAACGCAGAACGACGCATTTTTGAGCGAAGCTGCGCGGTTGTGAAGCTACGGCTAATCAACCCATCTTCAATCTTGCCCAAAGACAATCGGGTGGTCACTTCCATACTTAATACAACGCTTGTTCCTGGAACATACCCTTCATCTGGCACGTTCACAACGGGTCGGTTCATTTCAGTGGTTAAACGATTTTCAGCGTTGAGGTCTACTGTTAGATAGTTGTCGTAGATCGCCTCGGTAATCCCTTCAGCAATGGCTCCCGATATACCACCACACACCCACCTATCGACATCATCTGATATCGTGCCATCTCCTTCAACTTCTTCAATAATGGCGCATATCGCCCCAATAATAAAATCTATCAGACCCACAATGGCAATAATGATCGTACCCACCGGGAATATGGCAGCAATGACCGCCGAAATAATGGCCACGACAAACGCACCAATTGCTTGAGCAATCAGCGTATTAAACGCGATTGAACCGGGCTCAATATTTTGAGAGAAGATCGTGTATAGCGTTACCCCAACGATGATTGAGGTATCGATAATCAACCCTAAAACCGCACCCGATTTGGCTGCTTTTTTGGCGACAGTTAGGTTTTTAAGATAGCCAACCTTCACGCCAGCTAAACCACTTTTCACAGATTTATATGAATCAAAGCCTGCCAGAATTTCTGATGTTAATTCAAGGCTTAATTGGATGCTTAGAACGGCCGCTGAAGCCAGCCCTGCTTTAGGGCCTACAAACGAGGCAACGCCAGTTAATACGGTCACCCCAGTAGCTGCTGTTTTACTCTTCTTATGCCATCCTTTAGCACCTTCATCAATCTTTAAACCTTTCTTTTGGAAGATACTAGCACCCTTTGAAAGAACACCATCAGACCCCTCAATTGCAGTAACCCAAAGGTCTGCATTATCACCTTCCCCAATTGTGCCGTTGGCAACGGCTCCAAAGGTCTCAAGAATCGCTATTTTAGGAATGAAGCCAGTGACTGGGCCAGCCACAACCGAGCCTTCTACTTCAATGATAAGCTCTTCTTCAACAAGATCTTTCAATAGCAGAACGGCGTCATTTGCTAAACCCACCATCGCTGGGTTTGCTCCCAAGTTGATAGTCACGTCATTGACAAGATAATCATCTGGATCAGCACTTGCCGTATCCACCACTAAGTTAGTGCCTTGCAACACAGTGCTTGTAAACCCTTGATAATGACCAATGTAGTAGCTTGTTGCAAGGCTAATAATACCGGCGCGCGCGTCATTGATATCACTCACAGCTTCGCCAGCATCAAGAATGTCGGTGATATGGCTGTCAAGGAGTGTGCTATCAAGCTGAGCTTTGAGGTCAACAGAAAGATAGGTAATCACATCATCCGGATCCCAATCGATACCGTCATAAATATAGGGACCCCACTGTATTGAGGCATGAGTAATGCTTTCTTGGGATCCTAAATCGGCAGAGATGGTGTTACCAGACACAGAAACGGCCGTATCGGTGTCATCGATCACCGTTGAGCGCGTTGTCTGTTCACGTAGTGTCATCACCGTGACAACATCATCTGCACTTGCACCGGCGAAGGTATTGTCCAAAAGGGTGTGAACGTGAACTTTACCGATTGAATCAAGCGCAGTAACCTGATCAGGCGAGCTGTTGACTAAAATATTAAATGAGCCATTGTCGATGCCCCAAAGTTCGTCGGCACCATTGGCATAGGGATTGGCTGTATCGTTATCAAAACGATTTTTAACTTCATTAATGTCAAAACGATCGTTGTTTGCGTTGTACACTTTACCTTGAGCCAAGGATTGTTGTAGACCGTTGGCCAAGCGCCACATATCATCTTCATAGGATGATGAAAGCGCATCGGTTTGAGCAATAACGGCCGTATCCACACCGACAAACTCGGTAAAGTTCATGCCGGTGAGCGTAAATTGATCATCATAGGTTTGTAAAACGGTGCTGCCGTTAGATACCCAGTTGGCATTTCGACTACACCAAATTTCATAGCGACGTTTATCGTCCGTGACTTCAACGGTGTTACCCTGTCTGTTTTTAAAGGTGACTACATCAGGCATATCTGACACATCACAGTAGTCCGTTTCACCAGAAATAAACCAAACAACGCGGGCTTCATGATCGCCACCCCAATTGGCAACCTCTGGCCGATAAACCATGGTAGCTGACCACGCAACTGCCATATCGCCGACGGGATCAGTCACCACAGTAAGCGGCGCATAGGCTAAAAGAGACCCATCATCGGCGCTTTGGGTGACATTGACCCCATACATCGCTAAAGTATCTGTATCAAGCCATGTATCAATCGTTTCACTACCGGTGATATCTCCTAATCCCATGCCTGATAAAATTGGAAGACTACCGGCACGATTGGCGCTGTTAGAATCGGGAGCAGGGATCGTAATTTCGAGCATGGGGGTCATCGTGACTTGGGTGTTCCCTCCCACAATGGTAATTTGCCCTTCACGGTCAGTGCCCCAATTTGCCGTGTTACCCGTTTGCCAAAGGTGTTGAGCGTTATCTGGGCGAATTTGATATTCAACGAGTAGTGTTTCTTGTTGGTCAGCTGAGAAGCTATACCCACTTACGTTCGATTTAATTGAATCCTGAGCATTGCTCACCACTGTGCCGGTGAAGTTAGGCGAGACATCGGCAACATCAGGAACACCATCACCATCATTGTCGTAATCAAAAACATCAGGAGAACCATCGTTGTCTGTATCCTCACAAACAACATTCGATTTATCAACCCCTGTCAAATTACCATCTGCATCGATATCAACACGATCTGAACATTCGATAAAATCAATAAAGCCGTCTTGATTGGTGTCAGCGTCTAATGGGTTTGTGTACCATTGTTCCCCATTGTTAAAGCCTTGTGCCTCAGTAGCATCACTAATACGATCGCCATCTGAGTCGATATCAAGAGGGTCGGTTCCTAAGCGGTAAAGTTCAATGCCGTTAGCCAAACCATCTCCATCACAATCCGCAGCTGTATCGGTAAGGAAACAAGAGACTTGCAAAGCAACCGTTTGTTCGATTGATTGATTCTGTCCCAGAATGTCGATAAATTGAGCGCTTTCAGCCTCGGTACTCTCTAGACCAACGGGCTGAATTGCAAATTCAGAAGCACCATTAGAAACAGTAAGAGGATCAACGGTTGGGTCAAAATCATTCGTCCCGTTTATCGTTTCATCAATGGCTTCTTGTTGGGCATGGTCTGCAGCTTCTTGTGCGTGGGCGGCCGCTTGATGGTTGGAGTAAGCGTGTACTTGAACACCTTGTAGCACAGGTGCAAATACCATTGACAAAGTCATCACCAAGGCGATAGAAGCATACATTTTTGGTGAATGACGATAGGTAACCAACAAGACCACAAAGGTCAGCATGACCATAACAAGCGCAAAGTTCAAGCTAAAGGTTGAAACTGATGCCGCTGTTGGCAGTCCAAAATTAGGTAATACAACGGTAGGATTGTTCCAAAGTAAGGCTGGATTATTGATTAATCCAGAAATGGCAGAGCGTGGCTCTACCAAAAGTGCGCTGTGATCCCAACCGCCAAATTGGGTTGTGATTTGCGCTTCAACATATTCCATTGCACCACGATCTGGTGGGAACTCTAGATTTAAGATTTGGTACACGGGAAGCCCCTGAGCGTTAACCCACAGTTGCCCGGTCCCTGTCATATCAACATATTGTTGAACAAGTCCAAGCTCCATCCCTGGATAGGCGAGCCCATCATTTTGCATTTGGATTTCGGCCTGTTGACGCATGTATTCAGCAAACCGTGGACCACTCATGTCAAAGGTGTAAAGTCGGAGGGCTTGTTCAGTATGAACGGCCGTTACGGCATCCAATTCAACGGTCTCTCGCCAATTTTCAACTTCTTTAACGTTAATGGCAGCCGTAGAAAAACCCATCAAATCATTACCAGGCGCAAAAATTAAATCGGGATCTTCAAGTTCTACCCACTCATCTTCAACACTAGATCGTCCATAAGCGATACCTTCAACCAACCGGATCATTATTGGCCGTTCGCCAGACCAAAGGTTCAGTTCCATTTGATCTTCAGGCGTATTAACAAGCCCATCAGCCGTTAACAACGTCTCTTGAGGACCACGTCCTACATTTTCAATGCGGGGCGTTGGGTGAGCCGTTTGCAAGGCGCTAACAAAAAATTGGTAGCGACCAACTTCACGGGCATTTTGCCAAACATTATCAAATTGATGCTCAGGTGTTAGCGGTACGGCCGTTACAAAACGGGGCCATGAAAATAAAGCAATCACAACTGTAGCAATGGCAATCAAAAGCCAACTTCTACGAATGCTGCGGGCTAACTTACTGGTAAACTGAGCTTTCCCGGTCGATTTGGGGGTCATAAACACACTCCATAGCAAAAACAACAAAACTACATATTAAGAACAAACTAATTTGTAAAAAAATTTAAGAGATTTGAAGATGGGATTGTCACAAACTTCTTTCCTCAAAGTTCGAAAGCGAGTTTAAGTACACACATTTTTCCAGCGCCTTCGAATAGCAAAGCTAATAACACACATTCTTCGTTTTACATTTTGCCAAATCAAAAATGGGTTGTATGTATACAAAAGTAGACAATTTTGTATCAACTATTGATACATTTGGGAGAAATCATCAATTTTTCCCTTATACTGCCTCCCATGCAATCCATTAACGACCTGAAATAAACCGATCATTCAAGGAACCTGGGTCTGACGGCGGGTTCGAAGCACATAGTTTTTCGATAAAGTCGAAGAGCTCCCTCTCAGAGCCGAAGTTTAAGACTTCTTTGGTATGTGCATTTTCCAACGTGACGCGCCAGTGTAGGTCTTGATGACCACGTTGTAAACGAAGTAAAAAGGCATGATAGTCCTTCATAAGGCGGCATTGTATAAAATCAAACGTATCACGAACGTATCATGGCTTTGACACTGTAATGCGATTCAAAAGTATCGCGCTATAATTTTAGGAATTGGGAGCTCACAATTACGAGTATGAGTAGAAAATTTAAATTATTGGGCACAATCTTATTTGAAGCAGATGGTCAACCTATGCCGATTATGAATAGTCGCAAAGGGTGTGCGCTGCTGGCTTACCTCATTGTCAAGAAAGAGGCTCAAAGCCGTGAAAGTGTCGCTGAACTACTTTGGGACTCCTCTTCAACCACCCAATCTCTCACCCGATTGCGCGTACTGCTTTCACGTATTCAAAAACAACTGCCTGAACTCATCGTAACCAGAAATACACTCTGCTTTGAACCCACACCAGAAACGGCCGTTGACCTTTATGACCTCCAAAATGCGTTGGCAACCAAAGAAATAATACAATTGGAAGAGGGGCTAGCCTTGTATCAAGGCCAATTACTAGAAAATTTTTATTTAGAGGAACCGTACGATTTCAATGAATGGTTGGCCATTGAAAGAGAGAATCTAAACAAACAGGTTGTGACCACATTTCGACATTTGTGCCTTTCATTTCGGGAACAGAACTTACCATTGAAAGGTTTAGAAATTGCCCGAAGTTGGCTTTCACACGATAGGCTTGATGAAGATGCACTTCGACATTTGATGCAATTTCTAGCTGATACAGGGCAAACGAGCGTCGCACTGGAAGAATATTTAACCAGTCGCCAACTGTTATGGAATGAGCTAGGTGTTGAACCCTCTCTTCAAACTGTTCAACTGGCCGAGGCGCTTTCCAAACAACCCGTCAATATAGCGAAGACAATTCAACTACCTCAACGAAATGAATTATCAAATGTTGGCTTTTTGCCTCCGCTTTCAACCATCCCTTTTCAACGGAATAACGACTTTATGGGGCGGGAAGCCCCTCTCTTGTTTTTGGCGAATGCGCTTTTACCATGGCCAGATGCCTCCGACACATATAAACAAACTGTCGCTATCACAGGGATGGGAGGTGTTGGGAAAACGCAGTTAGCCGTTGAGTTCTGTTTTCGATACGCCCGTTATTTTCCTGGGGGTGTTTTTTGGCTCAACTTTATGGATGAGAAAAGCATTGCTGAAGAAGTCGCACAGATTGGTGGAGAAAAAGGGATGGGGCTCTTCCGTGATGCCGATCAATTCAGCCTCAATGATCGTGTAGGACAAGTTCAAAAAGCTTTGCAAGACAATGTTCCAAGACTATTGATTTTTGATAACTGTGAAGAAGAAGCTCTATTAAACCAATGGATTCCAAAAACAGGCGCAACTCGCGTTCTGATAACGAGTCGTCGGGCTCATTGGTCGCGTGAATTAAAAATATCAACATGGCCTTTAGGTGTCTTTTATGTTGAAGAAAGCATTCGTTTTCTACAAAATGTTGCTGAGCACTTAACTGAGTCAGAGGCAACGGCCGTTGCTGAAGAAATTGGCCATCTCCCATTAGCACTTCATCTTGCAGGCGCCTTTCTCAGTCGTTACAAACAAGTTTCTGTTGTTGATTACATTATTCAACTTCGCAACTTCGGATTACTTAATCATCCTTCCTTACAAGGGCGAGGAACCACCTACTCACCAACAGGCCATGAGCTACATGTTGCCAAAACTTTTGCGATCAATCTGTCTCAACTTAACAGCGATGACCTAGAGGATCGTTTAGCCAAAGACCTTTTAAAGTTCTCTGCCTGTTTCGCGCCAAGCGAACCAATTCCACGTTCACTTTTGCTACAGATTATCGACATCGATCCAAACGACCTTGAGCAACTATTAACGAGTGAAGACAGTTTGCAAAAATTAGTAACACTTGGATTTTTAGAAAACCGAAAAAACAATAGGGTCATTATTCACCCGCTTATTGTTGCATTTACCAACGAGGCATTAGGTGATTCAAAAACCCCTCTCAAGGTAGAACAAGCTATCATTCGATATTTTGCGATGCAAAAAGAAGATTTAGGTGACTTAGGGGTATTACCAATTTCTATCACTCATTTGCGTTTAATAACAAACAACGCTTTTAATCGAGGAAAAGATGTAGCTTATCGTTTAGGTCTTTTATTAGGCGCACACGCTAGGGAAATCGGTGAATTAACGGAAGCAAGGTCTTATTTAAGGAAAACCGTTGTAGAAGCTGAAACTGTCCATGATTTGCAATGCCAGGCAGAAGCATGGGTACTATTAGCGCGGGCTCAAAACAATGTAGAAGAGCGATTAGCCTGCGCAGAGCAGGCAGAAAAAATCATTCGCAACAGTAAATTGAATGATTCAGATTTACTAGCAAGCGCACTTCGTGAAAAAGGGTGGGCAAATTTCCAACTAGGGCAAGTTAATAGGGCCAAACAAGCAGGAGAAGAAGCCAAATCATTAACACAGAGTCATTCAAAAGGTACTACCTATGGTTCAATTCTAAATTTATTAGCTGTTCTGGCTTATCATAGCTTTGGGGAATATGCCATTGCAGAAACATATCAAAAAGAAGCGTATCAAATATTCAAATCTGTGGGAAACCGGTACATTATGGGCATTCTCTTGAACAATATGGCTGAAAATGCGCGTCTTCAGGGTGATTTCAAAAATGCTATTCTTCTTTATCAAAAAGGGATTGCGTTAGCTCAAGAAATTGGTAATCGGCGAACTGAATGGAACCATCGCATTAACCTTGCAGGGGCTTTTGTTGGGGAGGGATTGTACCGTGATAGTGAAGATGAATTAGAATTGCTCCTGTTAACCAGTACAGAAGATTTGCGTCTTCATTCAGAGCTTTTTCTATTTTTAGGAGAAGCCAAATTGGG
>JANQSK010000505.1 GCA_028284105.1 Anaerolineae bacterium | reverse complement strand
AGCGCGGAGTCTGCATTTGTACGCCCTGCAGTTAATCCCCCGTTGCTTGCAATAAAAAGCCAATGATCAGAATGGCTTACGATGCTCATGAAAAACGGGGGCATCTGATCGCTATGTTTAATTTGATAATAAGTTTCACCAAATAAAGTGACAAATTGACCTAAAACTTCTGCCTCACCATGATTGAGCGGCGTCTTGCCAACTAGAATTTCCCGTTCTTTAAGATTTCCCATTACTTAATATCTTCCGAAATTGTTTTTTGAACCTGCGTTAGTTGCAATCTAAACTTTCCACAGGTGAGTTGTTTTGATACGTCAAACCATAACCAAAGGGAAACAGTGGCGCGTCACACCCTTCCGTTGGCATTTCCTCAAAATTAAACGGGATTTGATCCATTGAGCGAGGCCAGCTAAAGGATAATTTTCCTGAGAAGTCCTGGTCTCCAAATAAGACGTCCGTGATCCCATTCCCTTCGGTACCTGGCCACCAGGCCGCGACCCAGGCATCAGCCAAAGGCAGTTCATCCGTAATGATTAATGGCCGTCCCGTAACCAAAATCACGACCACCACATCGGCTTGTTCACGCATCCGTTCGATCATGGTCGAGTTAATAGATAAATCTTCCCGATCTCCTCGGCCTTCCGCATACGGCCGTTCCCCTAACAGCACAAAGCCAACATCCGCTCTCAACGGATCGCCGTTTTCATCCGTTACCGTTTCAAATTTCCCAAAGCGATTGAAATAGACTTCTGTCTCTTCAGAAACGGCCGCTTCCGTGGCTTCTAAAAAGGTCGTACCTTCCGTGATTTCACCACTGGCACCCTGCCATTCAATCGTCCAGCCGCCGGATTGCAGGCCAATATCATCTCCATATTGCCCACCTATGAAGATCCGATCAACATCTTTAGACACAGGCAGTGCTTCATTGTCGTTTTGTAAGAGCACGAGGGATTCAGCGACGGCCTGTCGAGCGACCGCTCGATGCTCATCTGAACCAACCGTTTCAAGCAAGCTGTCATCTTGCAAAGGATTTTCAAACAGACCAAGCTCCATTTTGACTGTTAAAATATTAGTCACAGCTTGATCAACACGTTCTTGGCTAATATCACCATTTCGAATAGCCCGTTTCATAGCATTGATGAAGCCTGATGTATCAAATGGCACCATATTCAAATCGACACCGGCGTTGATACTCGTCACGACTGCTTCATAGTAGTTGCTTGTGATTTGATCAATCGCTTGCCAATCTGAAACAATAAACCCTTCAAATCCAATCTCACCAATGAGTACATCATTGATTAAATAATCATGGGCATGCATTTTGAGACCATTCCAACTGCTGTAGGAGATCATCATGCTTCGAGCGCCGCTATCAACGGCCGTTATGTATGGGGGGATATGAACGGCGCGCAACGTTTCTTCATCTAAAATCGTGTCGCCCTGATCAATTTTGTATGAACCTGTGGTCGATGTTTCCCAACCGGTTCCGCCATCAGCCACCCAATGCTTGGGTGTGCCCAGTAAGGTCAGTGGATGGCCCAGGTCAGAGGTAGAGCCATCCACCCCTTGTAACCCAAGCAAGTAGGCATTGCTTAAGAGAGTGACTAAATCCGTCTCTTCAGCATAAGCTTCATAAGTACGTCCCCAACGAATATCACGAGCCACTGCAAGAACGGGCGCATAATCCCAATGAATACCCGTTGCTAATGTCTCAACGGCCGTTACTCGACCAATTTCATAAAGCAAATCAGGATTTCGGGTGGCGCCAAGGCCGATATTGTGTGGGAAGATCGTGGCGCCAACGACATTGCTATGACCATGCACCGCATCCACACCATAAAGCAATGGAATACCCAAACGTGTTTCTAAGGCCGCTTCTTGATAGGCTGTCACCATCTCAAGCCAAGCTTGAGGGCTGTTTTCAGGAGGCGATCCACCGCCACCGCTTAAGATCGCACCAAGATTAAACTCAGTCACACCCTCAGGACGAATACTGCCATTCTCAATGAGAGTCATTTGACCTATCTTTTCATCAAGGGTCATGCGGTCTAGTAAATCTTCGACTCGTTCATCAATTGGCAATGCGGGATCTTGATAAGGCAAAATGTCTGGTTCATCAGTTGCAACAGGTTCAGGTGTATTGGTGGCAGCCACAGGTACAGGCGTTGACACGGGTGCATCAACCACCGGAACGGCCGTTGGCACTGCTTCTGGTGTTTGGCAAGCAACTAATAAAATTAAGCCTAGAAGCAAAATGAGCGGCTTCATTAAACGTATCATTTTAATTTGACGACTAATCGTTTCGTTCATTTATTCGTTTTCAAAAATTAATAGTGTCATCGATTGTCCCGGCAGTTCTACACCACCTGAAATATCTGTTGATCCAATCTCTTCTGCGAACTGTTCAGGGGCAAGGCGATAGGTTGAAACGGCCGTTGTGCCATCATATCCACGAATGGCCAGTGGCTTTGTCACCGGATCATCCCCTAAATTAATGAGCGTGATCGTCAAAGCCCCATCGTCTCGACGTGCAGCCACAACAGAAATCAACTCATCATCTGTTTCGGAAAATAAAAGAGCATCACCCATTTGTTGGTACAGTTGATAAACAAAATAAGTCGGTCTTGGCTCAGTACGACCCAGTAATCCCCACCCTGCCCGATTATTCTGTAGGGCGAATTGTGTCACCATATCAACTTCTTGGTTAATCATTCTGCCTAAAACATCGCCCCACCATATGGCATTATAAAAAGAATCAGGGGTTGCATCACCACCGGCGACATCTGTGTAATTTGAGCTAATCTCCATGATACCAATGGGTATATCACGTCCAGTTACGTCTTGAATTTCTTGCCTCAACGCAGGCACGATCTCATCCCACTCTTTGGAATTTGAGCGTAAATCATCAATTGTAGGCAGCGGATTCACGCGACTCTGTGGAAAAGGATATCTGTGCACGGAGACCACATCAACCATATCTCCATTTGCCTTCAAGAACTCTCTTAACCAATCTCTACCGCTAGGGTCTTTAGGACGTGCATTTTCATCGACTAAAAATTGATGGGTATTGGGGCCAATTAAAAGGATGGAAGGATCAACCTCTTTCATTGCTTCGGCAAAAATACGCCACTGTACGTTGTAGAATTCAGTGTCCCACTCCTCTTCCCCCTGCAAATCAATATATAGGCTTGGTTCGTTACCAATGCTCCAATAGCGAACGTCTCGTCCTTGTTCAATATTGACGAGTCGCACGAGTTCAGCAGCTGCTTCTGGCGTCCCCCCCAATAACCGAACGCTGATCGTAATTTCAGCATCAATTTGATCAGTTAGCGCAAAAAATTGCTCCAATTGGTAATCTTTAATGTCGAAAGTGTCTCCCCAACGGCCACCAGGAAAACGCAAAAACTTCAAGCCTGATGCTTCAAATTCGTCCTGAACATCGACAGTAACGACCAGCCAAGGACCATAGTTGGAGCCGTAAACCAATGGGCTAATTTCACCAATGGGTTCCATTGCATCCACGTAAAGTCCAGCGGGAATGACTGTCGGTTCAGGTGTTGGAACGGCCGTTGCAGTGGGAGGTAAGGGGGTTGGCGTCGGCTCAG
>JANQSK010000139.1 GCA_028284105.1 Anaerolineae bacterium | reverse complement strand
AAGCCAGCGGCGCGCATTGCGATACCACGGCTACACCAGCCGTAACCAGCAACAACAACGGTTTTACCCGCAACCAAATAGTTGGTTGCACGGATGATACCGTCCATGGTTGATTGACCTGTACCGTACCGGTTGTCAAACAAGTGCTTGGTCAAAGCATCGTTTACGGCCATCATTGGGAATTCCAATGCACCGTCAGCAGCCATTGCTTTCAAGCGGATGATTCCGGTTGTGGTTTCTTCTGTACCACCAATGATGTCTTTCATCGCATCACGACGTGATTTGTGAATGGTTGAGGTTACGTCAGAACCGTCATCCATAATCACGTGTGGTTTGTGGTCGATGACTGCTTGAATGTGATTGAAGTAGGTTTCATTGTCTTCACCTTTCACCGCAAATACTGGGATTTCAAAGTGAGAGACGAGTGAAGCTGCGACATCATCTTGGGTGCTCAATGGGTTGCTTGCGCAAAGCATAACGTCTGCGCCACCTGCTTGAAGGGCTACCATTAAGTTTGCTGTTTCTGTTGTGACGTGCATACAGCCACTGACACGAATCCCGGCAAACGGCCGTTCTTCTTTGAAACTTGCCAATACGCCTCGCAAAACAGGCATTTCTTGTTCAGCCCACTCAATCCGTAAACGGCCACCAGGGGCTAAATCTGCATTTTTAATATCGTATTCCATTTAAAACAACTCTCCTTGGGTATCAAAAATCGGGTCAACGATACCCATAATTAGTTACAAAAATAATTAAGATGCTAACAAAACATCTAACGCGCCTTCATCATCTTCATGCTGACGATACCGTTCAACAAATGATTCTGGCGTAAAATGATGGCTTTGAGGGCCAACTTGTTCCAAAACATAGGTTGCAGCTAATGCTCCAACACGTCCTGCTACTTCCCAAGACAAGCCAAGTTGCATTGAGCGAAGCAGTCCGCCACGGAATGCATCGCCTGCACCCGTGGGTTCAACAACTTCCACAGGTGGGAAAGTTGGGAATTCATAATTTTTACCTTCAAGAATAAGTTGAGAACCTTTTTCAGCTTTTGTGATTAGGAGACCCCCAACTTTATCTAAAATCTCGTCTTGAGATAATCCAGTTTTTTCCTGAATGAGCTGATTTTCATACTCATTTACTGTCAAAATGTAACAGCCATCTAATCCATGAAGAAGTTGCTCACCATTCATAAATGCAGCTTGCTGGCTTGGATCAAAAATGAAACGAGTTCCAGTTGCTCGGCATTCATCAGCTAAATTGTGCATTAAGACAGGATCGTTTGGGGAGATAATTAAAAGATCCGTGTTCGGTGCATACTCTTTTAATGAAAGCATACTTGCCTTAGCCATAGCGCCTGGATAAAAGCTGGCAATTTGATTTTGAACCTGATCGGTGTTCACAAAAAACGAGGCCGTATAGTCATCTTCAATATCAATAATAGCGGACGTATCCACGCCGTGACTGTTTAACCAAGTGCGATATTCGCCAAAATCTTGACCTGCTGTCGCTAATACAAGAGGATCACCACCTAGCAATGCCATGGTGTAAGCGATATTCGCCCCTGTGCCACCTCTTTGGCGGATCATGGATTCAACTAAAAAGCTCAGGCTAATGTTTTCAAGCTGCCCCTCAATAAATGAATCCTTGAATTTTCCAGGGAAAGACATGAGATAATCGAATGCGATAGAGCCATTTACAACAATTTTCATTTCTACATCCTATCTTTGCACAGCAAAAGAGAATGAGTAATTTGATTCACTCATTCTCTTTTGAAATTTGTATTATGTAAATTTCAGCAATACCTTGAAACAAAACGGTTCAGTACTGTGAAATTTACTGGGTGAAAACCTAAAGTTAGCTAATTCTCTTTCAAGATACTTTTGGTATTCACATAAGACTTAATGTTCAGTTTTTCCGTTAAAAGAAAATGCCTTGTGACAGTCGATTGCGGGACCTGAAGCTTTGGCAAACTTTTATAACTTGGAAATTAAGTTGTTAATGCTTGCTAAAACATTATCAGGGATTAGGCGATTTTTTCAATGGGCTTTTGAGACTTTTTAAAAACTGGGGTCAGACCCAAGCGATCTCTCAAAATAGTTAACAAAGCACGAATACCATCTTGGCTGGTAATCTTTTTACCTTCTTCGTAAGTTCGAGGCTTGTAATTGATGGGTATTTCTAAGATATCATACCCTGCTAAAAGGATTTTATTAGGAAGTTCAAAGTCTAAATTAAAATCTGTTGTCGTTAGATTGAGAGATTTCACAACGTCTGCACGAACTAATTTTGTCGCAGTCGCAACATCTGTTAGATTCCCACCAAAAAAGAGATTTGTGGCAGTAGTTAATACGCGCACTCCTAAATAAGCATGAGCATATTCGTATTTAACATCACCACCTAAAACGCGTGAACCAAAAATAGCGGCTGCGCCTGTTTCTTCAATTTTGCGGCAGAACTTTGAATGTTCAGCTGGATCGTATTCAAAATCAGCATCTTGGATGATCATGTAGTCACCACGCATATGTTCGATGCCAGTTCGGATGGACATGCCTTTGCCCATGTTTTGCTCATGGAAAACCACTCTGATTTCAGGGTCTGAGATTGCTTGCAGAATTTCTCGTGTGCCATCGGTTGAATAATTATCAACAACAATGATTTCTCGATCCCAGCCTGCACCTAAATCAACAGCTTTGGTTTTTTGTATTACTTCTTCGATTGTTGCTTTTTCGTTGTAGCAACAGATAATGACAGATAGTTTCATAAAAGGCCCTCTCTTCCCCTCTTCGGAATTTAGCTTTTCAGAATTATTGACCGATTTTAAAAAGTTTTGGGAGTTGAACGAATTCCTTCCCGTTCCCGAAAGAGGATTATAACACACCAATATTGTTATCCAAGTTAAGGAATAATCCTATTTTAGGGAAAGGTTTTTAACTGTTTTGGGCGATTTCTTCACCAAAACCCAACAATGCCTGTACGCGATCCTGATTTGGAGCCTCTGCGTACACTCTAAGGACTGGTTCTGTGCCAGACGGCCGTATTAATAACCAGCTGCCATCCTCCAAATAATACTTAATTCCATCCGTTGTTTGAATTGATTCAATACCAACCCCTGATATTTTCGAAGGAGCCGAATCAAGCAATTGTTGGGTAAGAACTTTCTTATCAACAGGACGCGTAATACGCATATCTGAGCGTTGATATTCTGCGGGACCATACTTGTTAAGCAAATCATCAACTAGCTCGTGAAGGGGGGCTTGATTTTCTGCCATGAGCTCAAGAAGTAAAAGACCCATTAGGACACCATCTCCTTCAGGGATATGCCCCTTAATGCTCATGCCACCAGATTCTTCTCCGCCCATAACAACACCGTTCGCTATCATCAGATCTGCAATGTGGTTAAAACCGACAGGGGTTTCAATAAGTTCCAAATTATTGTCTGCTGCAATACGGTCAAGCATTCTCGTTGTTGATACGGTCCGAACGACCTTTCCTTTGAGCTGTCGCGTTTCCAAAATGTGTCGCAAAACGAGAGCAAAAATGCGATGGGGATCGACAAAGTTGCCTTTTGCATCCACGGCGCCTATGCGGTCTGCATCACCATCAGTTGCCAATCCAATATCCCAATGACCGGCTTGAATTGTTGCAATGAGTAAACCTAAATTCTTGGCAATAGGTTCTGGATGGATACCATCAAACCCTGGATTCATATGGTGCCGGATATTATGGACATGGGCTCGCCCGCGCGAAAGGATTTCACCAACAGCGCCACGGCCCGAACCATACATCGCATCCGCAACGATACGAAGCTTACCTGCGTGGATCTTATCAAGATCCACGAGGGTGCTTAAATGCTCGTAGTATGTCCAGGTAGGGTCAAATTTGGTGACTCGACCCTTTTGAATTGCTTCCTCAAATCCCATCAGATTTGGTCCACGCGCGTTAAACAAGTTTTGTTCTAGAATAGCCTCAACGCGTTTGTGTTGCTCAGGGCTGGCAGCACCGCCAAAGCTGGCTTTGAGCTTGACGCCATTGTACCGAGGGGCATTGTGACTTGCTGTGATCATGACGCCAGCTGTGGCTTTTTTGTTGAGAACGCTATAGCTGATTGCTGGTGTTGGCGAATCTGCCCTGGCTAGCCAAGCATTGATTTTGTTTGCGGCCATGACACGCGCTACTTCGCGTGCATATCGATCTGATAGGAATCGCGTGTCAAAACCAATCACGACTGTAGGATCACTACTGTTTTCTTCACGAACCCAGTCGGCTATGGCTTGGGCGACTAATCTTAAATTATGAAAAGTGAATGTTTCACTGATGACGGCTCTCCAGCCATCCGTTCCGAATTTTACGGTCATATGTGTACCTGTTAATTTTGTAATAAAGTCTATTGTTGTTTCCAGATGAATTTTGGAAATTCAACTATGCTTCTTTTAAGATAATAATGAGATCGTTGACATTAGTGCCGGTTAAACCTGTGTTAACGAAAATTGGGATTTTTGTTTGTTGTTCAAATTTTTTGAAATAGGTGCCGCTGTCATTATTTTGCAGGTGTTTTTCTGCGCTTAGATTGTGACTACGGCCGTTTTCCATAACTTCTCCATTTACAATCACACCCGCTCTTTCTGTTGGTCCATCATCCCCGTCAGTAGCTAAACTTGCGATTGACAAGCCTTCAATGCCATCAATCTGGATAGCTGCTGAAAGGCCTATTTCAGAGTTGCGACCGCCAAACCCATTTCCTTTCATGCTTACGGTGGACTCTCCACCCAAGATCATGCAATGTCCTGGTGCTAGATCTTTTCCGATGCTTGCAGCAAATTTGCCAAGCTCGCTTGCTTCTCCTTCGAATTGCGTTGTCAAAATTTGAGTTTGATACCCTGCTTTTTCTGCTGCTTGTGCAGCCGCTTTTGCGGCAAAGTTAATATCGCTAATTATTTTGTTAAAGGGTTGATCTTGCTGATTTAATTTTTCAAGCTGTGAAACGGCCGTTTTAATTTCAGCAGAAATTTCAGGGGATAGCTGTTCATAAATATTGTACTTTTCAAAAATCGACTCTATATCTTTTGGAGTATCATTCGAGTAATAAGTAGGGCCAGATCCAATTGCTGCGAGGCTGTTTCCAATCACATCACTCAAAATAAGCGTGTAGCTTGTTGCCGGGGTACACCATTGGGCTAAACCGCCTCCTTTTGCATCATCTAATTGGCGTCGGACGGTATTAAACTCAGTGATTGGACACCCGCTTTTGAGCAAAGCTGAATTGAGTGCCTGCCAAGAGGATAAAGAGATGACGGGTTGTGTAAATAGCGCAGATGCACCACCAGAAATGAGACAAATGACAATATCCTCTTCTTTTGTGCCTGCCAGCAGTTCTTTGATTTTTCTTGTTCCATTGATAGATAGTTGGGAAGAAACGGGGTGAGATCCAAAATTTAGATCAATATTTTCAGCTGAGTTTGCATGTTGTGCTCCTTCCTTCGTCAGAATAATGCCTCTGGTAAGCCTGTCACCTAAGAGGGTTGCAGCAGCATTCGCCATGGGGACGCTCGCTTTTCCAATGCTGACCAAGAATATACGGCCGTTTTCATGCAAAGGAATGACTTTGCCACCAATATGGAGTTGATTGCTTTGAATAGAAAGGTTGTTTGAAACGGCCGTTTCAGGATTGACTGCAGACAAGGCAGAGGAAAAAATCGAACTGATTAACTGGTATGGCGTTGGATTATTCATGATGCTTTATTCTTGGAAGGCATTTGCTACATCTGATGCAGCGGCCTGAGGGGATGCGTCTCCAGAAATAACTTGCAGAGCAGCATTTTGGAGAAGGTTCAAAAGAGAGGTGGTTGCTTCTTCAGGAAGCGGCTGGGCTTTAAACAACTCAGCCTGAATAAATTGAAGGTAGTCGCTTTCTGTCGACCATTGGCTGAGCACATTGCTGTTGGCCGGCAATGTTTGATTACTTTCACTCCAACTTGCAATTGAATCAACAGAAGTTAAGTAATTCAGAAGCCCAATGGCTAATGTTTGTTGATTGGTATTAGGCGTGCTGATTGCCCATGCCCACCCATTGACGATGGGTGAAAGTTCAGATTCGAATCCACTTACAGGGGATACGGCCGTGTTAGCTAACTCCGTCTGAAGTAAAAATTGCTCAGAATTGGTTAAAATAAGGCTTGTGCGTTCGTCTAAATAGGCTTCCCAAATATCCTCACTGTGAGCGTTTTGGCTTTCTGCTAAATTAAGGGCGTTTTGCTCAACGCTATCTTGAAGTTTATTGAGAACAAATGAGAGCGTATCCGTTTGAATATCCCTCTGACCGGCTTCATTAACAAGTGTTCCGCCTGCAGCTAAGTAAAGTTGTAATACAAGCATGCCCCCTTGGGGGCCGCCAAATGGAATTGAAATATCGATGTCTCCAGATGAAATTAAATTGACCCAATCGGTGCTTATCGTTTGGGTAATTTGAGTGCTGTTATAAGCAAAATGCGTCAAATCCGTGATGGCGAAGGGATATCCTAAGATTTGGTCATCAGCCATTGCGAGTGATTGTGCAGCTGGGTATAGAGCGTCAATAATAGTTGGATCAATAAAGTCATTAAGCGGGATGATCAGTTCATCACTCAAGACATTGTCTAATTGATCGGCCGGTATGGCAATAAGGTCGGGTAAAATTTCAGGAGCGATGTTTCGACCCGTTCGCAAGTAGCTGAGAATACCCCCTTGGCCGCTGACCAATTTTGTTTCAAAAATAATTTCAAGATCGGTTTGTGTTAAAGCGTAGTTGCTGATTTGATCTTGCAAAACGGCCGTTCCTGATTCGGTTGGGATTGCTAATTCGGGTGGAACCCAAACGCGCAGTATTTGCGTTGTCTCCGTTATTGTAGTGGGTTGATTGGATTCAGGTGTATTTTGGGGAATAGGGGTGGGGTCACTCGATGAAATAGGCGTTTCAGCAACCGGAGAATTGGCTGGTGCATTCGTTCCTTGAATGAGTCCACAAGCTGAGATAAGTAGCAAGGACAAAGAGAAGATAAGTACCCATACGCGTCGAAGCATGCGCAGAAGTATAAACGAACTTTGTGGGGCTTGCGAATCAAAGAAGGATAGGTTATTCTTTTTAAGTTATGGTTTATTTCAACGGGTTTAACGCAATTCATCAACCTATATTCCGTGGCTTTATCTCAGCGCGACCTAATCGGATTGCGCCTATTTGAGATTGATTATGTAAAGTTTGATTTTTTAAAAAGCCGAGGCGCAAATCGTCTCGGCTTTTTTTGTTTTATGACAAAGTTGACGCTTCATAAAGTTGATGGTGTTGCCTGAAATCTTTGGAAGTGAGACTTTTAGGAATAAGAAAATGGCAGAAATTATTATTAATTTAGACAAAGTTGGTGTTCGCATTGCTGGAAAGCAAATTTTTGAGGGTGTGGACTGGGAAATTCAAGCTCATCAGCGGGTTGGACTTGTGGGGCCAAATGGTGCAGGTAAATCAACCTTGTTCAAATTGATTGTAGATGAGTTGACGCAAAACAGTGGCAACATTTTCCGCTTATCCGGATTAACGCTTGCCCGACTGGAACAGGAGCCTGAACTGCCTGCAGGTCATACTGTTTTAGAGGAAGCATTAACGGCCGTTCCTGAAATTGCACAAATTGAAGAAAAGTTAACAGCCGTTGAGCACAAGATGGGGGATTCGGCCGTTTATGAGGAGCCAGCAAAACTTGAGAAAGTGATGCGGCAACATGAAAAGCTTATTGACCAATTTGATCAGCTTGGCGGGTCATCGTACCAAAGCCGAATCAAAGAAACATTGACGCGAATTGGATTTGACCAATCTAAATGGGATATTCAAACTGAGCATTTGAGTGGTGGGCAGAAAAAATTAATTATGCTTGTAAAGCTTCTTGTTCAAGCGCCAAGGTTGTTATTGTTAGATGAACCGGATAATCATTTAGACCTTGAATCAAAGCGGAATTTAGAAAAAATCATTCACAACTATCCAGGCTGTGTTGTGATCATCTCTCATGATCGGTATTTATTAGATGAGGTGACCTCACATATTGCTGAGCTTGAAAATGGCTCTTTGACGCTTTATACAGGTAACTATTCGAGTTACGTCAATGAACGTGAATTAAAGCGTCTCCGCCAACAGCAGATGTATGTTGCTCAGCAAAAAGAGATAGCACGAATTGAAGCAGCCATAAAGCGTTTTGAGCTGTGGGCGTCGCTTGTTGTGAATGAGCGTCATATCAAGCAAGCTAGAAGCCGCCGCAAAATGCTTGATAAGATGGACAAAGTTGACAAAGTTGTTGAGCAGCGACGTATGTCTTTGAATTTGGCGGGTTGGCGTGGTTCGAACAAGGTGATTGAGTTTCGTGAGGTGGGAAGAGAATTTGAAAACGGCCGTATTCTCTTCCTCGATCTGAATGCTACTATTTGGCATGGTGAGCGAGTCGGGCTAGTCGGTGAAAATGGGGTCGGAAAATCCTTTTTGCTCAAACAATTGCTAGACAAAGAGGATGTGACAAGCGGTGAAATCATTATCGGGCCTAGTGTGAAAATTGGATATTATGCCCAAGAGCATGAAAATTTGAATTATGATCAAGATCTGATTAGTGAAATCCGGCAAACAGCTCCAATAAGCCGAGGTGATGCTGTGGCGTTCTTAAATCGGTTTCTATATACGTACGATCAAATGCAGCAGCCCATATCTACCCTGAGTGGTGGGGAGCGCAGTCGGTTGCAATTGGCGAAGTTGGTCATGCAAAGGCCAAACTTGCTCCTTCTAGATGAGCCTACCAACAATTTAGACATTGCTTCGATTGAGGTGCTTGAACAGACTTTAGAGGAATTTGTGGGAACTGTGCTTGTCGTTTCACACGATCGCTATTTTTTAGATCAGGTGGTTGACCGTGTACTCGAGCTTGATGAAGGCGTGTTTAATGAATTTTCTGGTGGATATACGGATTATTTAGAAGAGACGGGGCAAAGCTAAGCGACAATCTCAGAAAAAAGCTCATTCTTGACGATACTGTCTAATGATTGTGTCTAAAGAATAGATAGCATCTGACATGAACACCATTTCTGATGCTGGTAGCTCCATCTTTTTCATAAGTCGGCGGGCTATTTTGTAGGCTAAATCGTTCGCATTTTTGATTTCATAACGGCGCTGTAAGAAGTCTTCAGCAAGACGAATATCATCATCGTTGAGTTTGTGGACTGGCCATTCACGGATACCGTCTGCAACTTGGCGTGGTGCAGACATAAGGGTGCGGCGGCCTGATTTTGTGTTGATATTTTCTAAAGTGATATCTTCATTGTCTCTAACAACCAAAGTGCCTGCCATAATATCGCCTAATCTTCGAGACTGACCATCAATAAACATTGAGACGATGCCGACTCCATAAAAGGCGGGTAATGAGTCAATTGTGCGTAATAGATTTCGAATAATTGATTCTGATAAGGTAATTGGCGTGCCATCTCTTTTGATGACTCGCAAACCAGCCATGCGCTTACCCGGTGAACGGCCGTTCCAGCTCATTTCAAAAAAGATGTAATATCCCCACAAAATAACAAAAAATAAAAACAGTCCAATCGCACTAATTAAGGTGCCGTTGTCCCCATCAAAAGGGGATGCTGTCAATACAATAATTAATGCTACAGCGGTTAAGATGGCGCCAATAATGGCAGAATCAACGATGCCTGCAATAAATCTGGAGCCAATACCGACCACCTCATAGCCAAAGGCAACATTTTCTGGGGTATCAATATTTAGAAATTCGTCAGAAGAAGACACATTTGCTCCTTGTCAAGGCAAACTGCTTTGAATTATGATGTGGAAATGAATGTAAAAAGGTTTGTTGATTCTCGCCAACACGATTGGAAAGTCCTCACCCAATTGCTTGATAAATCTCAGAAGAATATTGAACACCTATCTCCTGAAGAAGTCAAGCATATGGGCGTTTTATATCGAGCCGTTACTTCAGACTTGGCCTTGGCACAGCGGGATTTTCCAAGAGAAAGAACAACACTTTACCTAAATCAACTTGTTGCACGAGGGCATGCCATTTTGTATCAGTCGGAGCCTTTAGCCATCAAGCGCATCATTAATTATGTTCGATTTGGCTTTCCACAAACGTTTCGTGCTACATGGCCTTTCTTCCTCATTTCTTTTTTGCTTTTTATGGTACCTGCGCTCATCACAGGTTATTTGATGTCATCTGATCCAGAATATGCGTTTTGGCTAATGCCAGCGCAAGCAGAGCAACTCATTCCTATTTTGGAGGAGAATGAACTTTGGATTGATGTGGCACCGAGCGAACGGCCGATTTTTTCATCATTCATCATGACAAACAATATTCGCGTAGCCATCTTGGCGTTTGCAGGTGGTGCAGCGGCTGGTTTATTCGCGCTTTTTGTTCTTGTGAATAACGGATTCGTGATTGGAGGCACCTTTGGATTGGCTGGTGCATACGGCTTAGGTTTTGATCTATTTACATTTGCTATTGGTCATGGTGTGATTGAACTGACGACAATCTTTATTGCTGGGGCGGCGGGGTTACAGTTAGGCTGGGGAATCATCAATCCAGGATTGCTAAATCGACGTGATTCAATGGTGCTATCAGCACGAGTAGCGATGAAACTGATAGTCGGATGTATTCCTTTGCTCATAATTGCTGGCATTATTGAAGGGTTTGTGTCTCCAAATGATTCAATTCCTGTTGTTGCGAAGTGGCTTGTAGGCTTAATTACAGGTCTCTTTTTATATGGCTATTTACTGTTTGCAGGGCGTCGCTCTGATCCTCAATCATAAACTTGTTACAATTCAATAAGTTTAAGTAGATGTTGTTCAATCATTGAGCTGAATCAAAAGATTGATTGGTTAACGGTTTTGTTGCATCAATGTAAGAACTTCTTAATATTTGAAGAGTATAAATACAATCCTTGCCCATCATGGGTAAATGAATTTAGGTGAATAGGGATGGCAATAAAAAAAGATTTATCAGATATAGGTGATATTTTAGTAGTTGATGATGAAGCTTCTGTTGTTGAAGTAGTGAGCCTATATCTGAAGCGTGAAGGATTTGGCGTCCGTATCGCCCGAGATGGTCAAGAAGCCTTGGAAGCAATTTCATTAGAACCACCAGCATTAGTTGTGCTGGATTTAATGTTGCCCAAAGTTGATGGTCTTGAAATCATGAGAAGATTACAAGACCAGCCAGGCCAGGTTGTGCCAGTCATTATGCTGACTGCTCGTCGGCAGGAGACGGATCGTATTTATGGCCTTGAATTAGGTGCAGATGATTATGTTGTTAAGCCTTTTTCACCTGCAGAATTAGTGTCGCGCGTCAAGGCTGTCATGCGTCGCACTTACGGGAAATCTTCTGAAAGTGGCGATGGCCCGAAAGCGTTTGGTGATTTAAGTATTGATCCAAAGACACGAGTCGTTAAGGTCAAAGGGCAAAGTATTGATCTTACTGCAACTGAATTTAACTTGTTGTGGTTTATGATGAGCCATCCAAAACAAGTGTTCAAGCGAGATCAGTTATTGGAAAGTGTTTGGGGATTTTCAGAATATGTTGATCCCAGTACAGTGACGGTTCATATCCGTCGATTACGTGAAAAAATTGAAGTTGACCCAGGGAATCCTGCCTATTTATTGACAGTCTGGGGGGTTGGCTACAAGTTTGAAACGGGTGAAGGGTAATTTGTAATGGCAAACTTAACAGTTCAAAAAAATCAACCGTTGCAATTTGAAAGAATTCCATGGCGGCTCTTTCTAATTGGTACCGGATTAGCTTTAATCGTTGTTGTCTTTTTAATGCGCTGGCTCATGCAAGCGCCCTATACAGAAATTGCCACATTATCAATTGCACTTTCTGCAACATCGCTGCTGTCTTTAGGCATTGGTTACCTCCTTGTCCGACGAGGATGGGCTAAATTCCCCTCATTGAATGGCACTTTGATCTTGACCTATTTTTGGTCAACGATTGTGGTATTAGTCAATGTTTGGATCATGCTTTCTCAAATGTACTTTAATCAGCATGATTTTATTCTGAGCGGCGTACTTCTGCTTTTTGCCGGCATCATTTCAACGACATTTGGCATATTTGTCTCTGCAAACATCAAGGATGGTTTGGCAAGGCTTGAAATGGCAGCCCGTCAAATTTCTGAAGGCCATTTTGATGAACGTGTTGAAATCCATGGTAAAGATGAGATTGCCCGCCTAGGAATGGTATTTAACAATATGGCTGGCCAGCTTGAAACGGCCGAAAAAGAACGCGAAGAGCTTGATAAAATGCGTCGTGATTTGGTTGCTTGGACTTCTCATGATTTACGTACACCCCTAACTAGTATTCGAGCCATGATCGAAGCTTTGCACGATGGCTTGCTTGATGATGAAAATGATGTTCGTCGTTACTATAAAACAATCCGTTCTGACATTATCTCTTTAAATATTTTGATTGACGATCTGTTTGAGTTGGCTCAATTGGATGCTGGCGGATTAGTGATGGAAAAATCTTCCCACTCCTTGCGAGATATTATTTCAGACTCATTGGAAAGTTTTCGCGCTTTGGCATCAAAAAGAAAAATTGAGCTTCATGGAGATGTGCAATCTGGTTTAGATTCTGTGCCATTAAATGCACCGAAAATTGCCCGTGTTATCAACAACTTGTTAAGTAATGCCTTACGCTATACGCCAGACGGTGGTGAAGTCTTAGTGCAAAGCTGGCACACTGACACCCATGCCATTGTGACTGTTCAGGATTCAGGAACTGGCTTTAAGGATGAAGATTTAAAGCGCGTTTTTGAACAATTTTATCGTGGAGAAGAGGATCGGAGCCGAGCGACAGGTGGTGCTGGTTTGGGTTTAGCGATTGCGCGAGGTATTGTTTCTGGGCATGATGGTGAAGTGTGGGCTGAAAACGTGCCCAATTCAGGTGCATTAGTTGGATTTAAGTTACCTTTAGCCTAGTACATTTTTGAAATTTATGTAACGGCCGTTACTTAGGTTGAAATATTCGCTTGTTAAACTAACTATCATGATAAAGTTGGATGTATACATAACGAACGATTGTTGGTCCTGCGAAGAGTCTGAACGGATTGTTTTAGACGTCTCTGCTAAATTACCTGAAGTGAATGTCGAATTCATCGACATGGAGAAAGCAGACAATAAACCAGAAAATGTGTTTGCTGTACCTACATATCTACTTAATGGAAAAGTGATTTCATTAGGCAATCCGACACGGGAAGAGCTTTATCAAAAAATCACAGCTTTACAAAAAAGCGAAAGTGAAAAGTTCTTTTGCTAGGCAAATAAACTAAAAATTGTAGTGCTTCAAGGAAACCCTATTTGCATAGGGTATTTTCCATTTGAGGGCACATCTTCATTAGAAATTCCTCAGTTTGCCTGTCCTCCAAAGCTCCCGTGTAAGATTATTAGATTCTATTCTGTCAAAAGATATAGGTAAAACCACACATAATTGTATAATTATGTTGAGAAGAGAAAGAAACGGGTATGATGGATCAAATAAACGGTAAAAAAATTAACTACCTCTCTAATATTCAAGTCTTTCGGGATTTGAGCCCCAACGAATTAAAAGAAATGGATCGCCAATTGACAATGTCGACATGTGAGTCGGGTAAGATTTTTTATATGCCTAATGACTCTGGTGAAGTTTTATTTCTCCTAAAGAAGGGGCGAGTGCAACTTTATCGTATTGCTTCAAATGGGAAAAAACTGATTGTGGCCACTTTAGGCCCAGGTTCTATCTTTGGTGAAATGAGCCTGGTGGGGCAAGGAATGCACAATACATTTGCACAAGCTGTCAATGAATGTGTGCTTTGTGTGATGAGTCGTTCAGACGTTGAACGACTGATGCGTGAGAAACCCGATGTTGCATTCCGCTTTGTTCAAGCGTTAGGCTCAAGATTAACTGAATTGGAAACGAGGCTCGAAGATATTGCCTTTAAGAGTATTCCATCACGTCTTGCTTCGCTTATCATTGAACTAGATAACAAGCAGGGTGGTGCTGGCCTTGTTAAAGGTTATACGCATCAAGATTTCTCCGAGATGTTGGGTACATATCGAGAAACTGTAACCCAAACGTTAAATGAATTTAAAGGGGATGGGCTGATTGACACAGGCCGCAAGCAAATTCGCCTCTTAGACTGTGAACGACTCCAATTCTTAGCCACTGAATAAAAAAATAGTGTTGGAACCATGAGGTCCAACACTATCTCAAAAAGCTTTTTTCACTTGAAATGAAATCAGATATTTGTTTTACATTTCTTCACGATAGGTGAAGTTATGTTTTTGCCTTGCTTTTAATACAGCTTTGCGCAAGATTTCATGCACTTCTTTTGGATTGGAAACATTTTTTAAATCGATTGTTGGATGTGATGTATCGTGACTTTTAACAACCACGTCGCCGACATTAATGAGACGCTCGCCAAATGATTGCTTGTGAGCGATATCTTGAATGCGGATAAGTTCAACATTTTCTGAACTTTTACCAAAAAGCCCTTCACTAATCACAATGCGCTCATCGGTGATTTTGTAATGAAGCGTAATAGAGAGAAACGGCCGTCCTTGCCAAAGAATATCTTCGTCATCATCATTTAATGCTTCATTTAAGCTCTGGAGATTTTCAGACGAGATGGTTTTACCCATCTCGGCATCCATTTCAAGTAAAGCAGATTCTGAAACGAGTTGAACCAAAGATTCTAGAGTTTGTTTATCAATGCCATCTAATTCTAATTCGGATTGAGCAATCGCTTGCCAAATTCGAGCTCTTATTCGAGCATCAGCTTCACTTACAGACATAATGGAGTTCCTTTGCTAATAAAAATTTAACACAAGCTTTGTAGCATACAGCTTGATAAGTTGTCAAATAGAATTGCAATGGCTAAAATTCTACGTCGATTTTACTCGATCGACATTTTTAAAATAACATTTAGTAGTAGGCCATTGCTACAAGTAAAACTAAAGTAGAAAAGCTAATCAACTAGAGATCGACACAATTAAAACGTTACATCTTGATTAGCCGAAGGACATCAAGGATGCCAACATATACATACAAATGCAAAGAATGTGGACACCAGTTTGACGCACGTCAAAAGTTTAGCGACGATGCCTTAACCGACTGTCCCGTGTGTGAAGGTCGTTTGCGACGACTTGTTAACAACTCGGGTGGAATCGTGTTTAAAGGAAGTGGTTTCTACATTAACGATAGTAAATCAGGTGGCAAGAGCAAATCGTCTTCTGTTCCACCATCTGCTAAATCCTCTGAAAATGGGGATAGTTCTAAGGGTGAATCAGGCTCTTCTAGTGAAGATAAACCAAAGAAATCAGCTGACAAGCCTAAGGAAAAGAGCAATTCACCAAGCTAAAAGATTTAACTTGAATATGATGCTCTATAAAAAAAGCCCGCTTATGCGGGCTTTTTTTATACTTTAATTGTTTATGTAAATCACAAAAAGTTTTAAAAATCAAATCAGCTTCAATGATTGTGATTTACTCGGTGATTGACAGCCATTGTGAGACATCTTTTTTAGAAAACTTTCTGTCAACCATATAAATTGAACGTGATTTATATTTGGAATCCGTGGGTTGCGGGAACAACTTTTTTATCAAAGTCGCTGACATAGCTATTCAACTTGTCGCTAAGCCTTTGCCATTCGCTACTGTTCAGCACCTTTTGCATATCATCCATGTTCTTGGTGATGCCACTAGCCAGTTTCTGTTCACACTCACCATATTGTGTGTACCAAACTTGAATTTCAAGCACACCTAACTTGTTTAATCCTGGGATGAACTCATGCACTAAGAATTCGAAATATTCTGAATCTGTTTCAGCTTCCACATTCCAACGCATCAGTAATTTTGTATTATTAGACATGATGTGATGCCTCTCTTAGCCTTTCGGGGCTAATATGACAGTTTCCGTTTCTTCTGGCAAATTTGATGCAGATATTTTCAAGCTTGATTCTTCAGTCGGCTCTGTCACACCCATTTCTTTCAAAAATCGATCAACTCCTTCTAAATCAACCTTTAAAGAAGGTAATTGATAGTGCATTGGGATAACAATATTAGGTTCAAGCATTGAAACGATTTCAGCTGCTTTTGATGCGTTTAGACTATTTCCCCCACCGACAGGTACAAGCAGGATATTAACTTGCTCGAGAGCTTCAAGCTGTGTTTGCGTTGGCACTTTTTGAATGTCGCCAAGATGCGCAACAGAGATCGAGTCAAAGTTAATGAGGTAGGCAATATTGCTTGATGCTTGTGCCCCATTACGTGTGGCAATACCTGTGAAAAACACATTGCCTATTTCATACTCTCCAGGCCCATCAAGTGCGTGTTGATAGCCTGAAATGCCGCCCAGGTTGTTGTGGCCTGATGCATCATGGCTTACAGTGACTACATCCGATTTTAGCTTTAAAGGAGGAAGTCCAACTTTATTGCTATAAGGGTCAGTAACAACTGAGGCATATTTTCTTTCGGTGATTCGGAAACAGCTTAATCCGTACCAAGTAATTTCCATATAATTTAGATTCTCCTGACATTTAATGCCAATATTTTGCTGTACTAATTTTGGATTGGGAACAGTATGTGAAATACAAATTCCCCTGACATTAAATGATTATTTACTCGCTATGCAAGGTTTCCTATTATAGCTTGTTTTTGTGTTTAGGTTAAGTGAAACGAAGTTCCTGTATTGAATAAAATGACAGCTTCAAATTTCGTTCCCTCGAGGTTCCGAAGCTTATTTCTAAGTATTTTTCAACAAATATTTTGAATACTCAAGGGTAAAATGAAAATTACTTTCAGGAGAACAAAAGCTCAAATAGGTGTTTTATTTCAAGAAACGTTTTGTTC
>JANQSK010000128.1 GCA_028284105.1 Anaerolineae bacterium | reverse complement strand
GACCAATGGTTCCCAGAAATGTCTCGGATTTGTGCGCTAAAAGGGGCTGAGTTCATCTTTTACCCTACGGCCATTGGCTCAGAGCCTGAGGCTCCGGAGCTTGACACTGCCGAAGCATGGCAAACCGTGATGCGGGGCCAAGCTATCGCCAATGGTGTTTATATCGCTGCCGCCAATCGAATTGGCACAGAGGACGTTGCGTTTTATGGGAGCAGTTTTATTTGTGACCCAATGGGCAACATCATTGCCCAAGCCAGCCGCGATCAATCGGAAGTGATTATGGCTGAGCTAGATACGGCCGTGTTTAAGCAATGGCGCTATCTATTTCCCCTTTTACAACAGCGCAGACCAGACGCCTATGAGACAATTGTTCAGCCAAAAGCGAATTAAAATAACAATTTCATAATTTTATGTGGAAACCAAAAAGAATCTTATGTGATTGACAGAATGTTTTCTAAAATAGATACGCTACAAACAGTGTCAATCACCAAGTAAATCACAATCATTGAAGCTGATTAAATTTTTAAAGCTTTTTGTGACTTACAAAAAGAGAAGAGAAATGAAACAATCTGAATTACTCAACCAAAAACAAAAAGAGCATCTTTGGCCTAATCATCTTTTGTATTACAGCAATCCGCTTCCGCTTGATCGGGGTGAAGATATGTATGTTTGGGATGTTGATGGCAAAAAATATCTTGACTTCTTTGCAGGCATTTTGACAACCAGCGTTGGTCATAACAACAAGCGAGTCAATGAACGCATCCAAGAGCAGCTCGGCAAGCTCATTCACAGTTCAACGCTATATCCAAACGCGGTTCACATTGAATTTGCTGAGAAGCTTGGTCAAATCACCCCTGAAGGATTAGACACCTTTTACTTTGGTGCCTCAGGCACAGATGCAGACGAAACGGCCGTATTGCTGGCCCAAGTTTATACCGGCAACACCGAAGTAATTGCATTGCGACATGGATATAGTGGTAAATCCCAGTTTGCTATGTCCCTTACCGGCCAGGGCGTTTGGCGAATGGGTCCCCCACACGTCGGTTATGTGCGCCATGCCATGACCCCATACACCTATCGGGCGCTTGGGAATATGGATGAAGACACCTTCGTGCAGGCTTGTCTCGATGATCTCCAAGATGTTATTGCCACAATGACATCGGGCAAATTAGCCTGCATGATTATGGAGCCGATTCAAGGCGTTGGTGGGTTCATTACCCTACCGCCAAAATACATGCAGGGTGCAGCCGAAATCATTCGAGCACATGGGGGGCTCATCATCATTGATGAAGTACAAACTGGATTTGGACGAACAGGAACCCATTGGTGGGGACACCAACATTGCGGCATCACTCCAGACATCATGACGATGGCTAAAGGGATTGCCAATGGGATGCCACTTTCAGCTGTAGCCACAACAAAAGAGATTGCCCAAAGCGCTGTCGGCAAAGGACTCACAATCAGCACCTTTGGTGGCAATCCATTGGCCTGCGCAGCTGGCGTCGCCACCATTGAAGAAATGATGGAATCCTATGGGCCAGATCGTTGTGCTGAAATCGGCGCGATGCTGGAATCGGGTCTCAAAAAGCTCGCTGAAAAATATCCAATTATTGGCCAAATTCGAGGACGCGGTTTGATGCAAGGTGTTGAACTGGTCATTGATCGAGAAACAAAAGAACCAGCTGCCCAACTTGCCAACGGGATGCTTGAAGAAAGCCGTAAAACAGGTCTGCTGATTGGTAAAGGGGGAATGCATGGCAATACATTACGCATCGCCCCCCCACTCATCGCCACCAAAGAGCATGTTGAAGAAGCACTAGAAAAGTTAGACTATGCCTTTTCTCAAGTCATGGAAATGGATTTTTAAAACGGCTAACCGATGTTGGCTGGTTACTAATTCAATGTATTCAAACAGGGAATTAGGCAATCAGCCAAACTAAAACTATGTCTCATAAACCCCTATTTCGCGCGGACCATGTTGGGAGCTTGCTACGCCCCTCATTGCTTAAACAAGCTTTCAAAGCCCAACACCAAGGCAAACTATCTTCGAATGAATTTAAAAACATTCAAGATCATGCCGTGCGTGATGTCATTGCTTTGCAAGAATCAGTTGGTTTGCAATCCATAACAGATGGAGAGTTTAGACGCATCTCTTATTGGGGTCATTTTGCTGAAAAAGTGGCGGGGTTTTCTGTTGGTCCATCAAAGTTTGTCTTTAAAAATAATGCTGGCAATGAAACCGAGTTTTTAGCACCTCTTGTCGAAAGTCCAGTCCGGCGTACGCAACCCATTTCAGGAAAAGAATTTTCTTTTGTCAAAAATAACACCAAACAAACGCCAAAAGTAACATTACCTTCTCCACCCACAATGCACTTTTGGCGAGGGACAGACACGCTTGGCACGAACAGCTATGCTGACATAGATAGCTATTTTGAAGACCTTGCTGAAGTGTATCAAGCAGAAATTGCTGATTTAGCTGAAAGAGGCTGCACCTATATCCAATTTGATGAGGTGCCTCTGGCGATGCTTGGTTCAGAAGAGGTCAGGCAGCAGGTTAAAAATCAAGGTGAAGAGCCGGAAGACCTCATTGACAAGTACATCGATTTGATAAATCGCTGTCTGAAAAAACGGCCGTTATCGATGCACGTCTCGATGCATCTTTGCCAAGGCAACTTTAAAGGCAAATGGCTCTCTTCAGGCAGCTATGATTTTGTTGGTGAGAGGTTGTTCAATGAAATCGACGTTGATACTTTTTTTCTTGAATATGACACGCCGCGCGTGGGATGTTTCAAACCATTACGACATGTCCCCAAAGACAAATCAGTTGTGCTTGGGTTGATTAGCTCGAAAACAAGCGAATTAGAGTCTGCATCTTCCATCCAAAAACGGATTGATGAGGCGACACAACACATTGATATCGATCAACTAGGAATCAGCCCGCAGTGTGGGTTTGCAAGTACGGTAGGAGGCAATCCCGTCACTATTGAAGACGAGAAACGAAAATTAGCTTTAGTCGTAGAAACCGCAAATAAAATTTGGGGAGTATAAGATTGGCAAAGCTTAAAAAATCTTCAGTTTTTTTCATACTAACTGTCCTTGTTTTAACAGTTGGATGCTTCCAAGATAGCTGGGTTTCCTTTTCAAACAAGACACTTGGTTACTCGATAAAATACCCATCCAATTGGGAAAGAAAAATAATATATGAAGAAGTTGATCAAGTTATCCTTACAACAAAAAAAGATCAAGGATATTATGGGTTTATTGCTATTCGTTCTGGGTTTGAATTTGATGGTACCGAAGATTCTTTGGATGAAATATTAAATCTGCCAGCAAACAGTGAAACACAAACATCACAGTTTAATGGCTATAACGCGATTAAAAGTCAAAGTGAATTTGCTGTAACAAATATTATCGAGCCTAACCAAGAATTTATAACCGAGCATCCTACAGATGTTGTTTTAATTAACAATGACAACCAAATAGTACGTATTGAATCCATTTTACTTTTTGGAAGTCAGCAACACGAGCGAGAACTTGAAAATATTTTGGAAACATTTGAATTTATTTCTGAAGATTGATCTTAAATAATTAATGAAAAAGACAAAAGGAAATAAGGCACGAACTGGTCTACAATTATCTGCTGTTCTAGTCTGGTTTTGGGTCGCTCTTATCCTAATCGATATTAGCTTTTTGATTTTTTTCTATTTTATTTGGGTATTGATAGGCCTATGTATTGTTGGAACAATTATCTGGAATAAGTATTTTAAACATTCGTTTACGATTGGGATATTTATTGCTTTTTCAATAGTAATTCTAACCCCAATAATTGGCTTTCCATCAGCACTAGCCTATCGTTCATTCGAAGAAAAACAAACCGTAAGAGCATTAGATCGATTGATTCAAATTTTGGTCGACGAGAGTGCGATTCCAAACAATTACCAAATCAAGGAATCCGAAGAGGTTTTAAAAATTCTCAATTCAGAAATAAGCGCCGAGTACGATATTTTATTTATTGATTTTTTACTCGGAGAATATGACATTGGTGTCAAATTTAATTCTGGGGCGGTGTACGCATTTCAAATTGGTAGATATGACCGGACTTGGCAAATATCAATATTTAAACAATAAATCCATTTTATTAGAAGGAGTGAGTGTAATTTAGTAAAAGGCACTTGCATTATAACCAATTACAAATTACCAATTACAAACATGGGAACCATAAATTTAATCACTGATCTGCCTGGGCCTAAGAGCCAAGCCATTGTTGCAAGACGCGAAGCGGCTCTATCACAAGGGGCTGCCAAACTTACACAAATCGCCATTGACCATGCCGAAGGAACGGCCGTGACCGACGTTGACGGGAATACTCTTCTCGATTTTGCTGGGGGCATTGGCATGCTAGCTGTTGGACATTGCCCACCTAATGTCGTCAATGCGATGAAAGAGCAAGCAGACAAACTTGTCCATATGTGTTCCATCGTTTCAAGCTATGAATCAATGGTTGAGGTCGCCGAACTGCTCAACAAAGTCACACCAGGTAACCATGAAAAGAAGAGCGTGTTGCTTAACAGTGGGGCTGAAGCCGTCGAAGCTGCGGTCAAAATCGCTAGAGCATACACAGGACGCGAAGCGATTGTTGTTTTTGAAGGAGCCTATCACGGTCGTACCAACATGACGATGGCAATGACTTCAAAGTATGGTCTATTTAAAAAAGGGTTTGGTCCATTTGCGCCCGAAATTTACCGTTTGCCTTTCCCCAATGTCTATCGCAAACCGGCTGATTTGAGCGAAGAATCATTTATTGAGTACAGCTGTTGGCAACTAGAAAACGCGATGGTGGCTCAAGTTGATCCCAATTACATTGCGGCCATCGTCATTGAACCCGTTCAAGGTGAAGGTGGCTTTTTACCTACACCACCCCGCTTCTTAGAGCGAATCCGCCAAATTTGCGATCAGCACGGCATTGTCATGATTGCTGATGAAATACAGTGCGGCTTTGGTCGAACAGGGAAACTGTTTGCCTGTGAGCATTACGACATCGTGCCAGATCTCATCACAACGGGAAAATCACTTGGAGCAGGCATGCCAATTGCAGCAGTCACAGGGAAAGCTGAGATTGTTGATGCACCTCATCCTGGTGGACTAGGAGGCACCTACAGTGGTAATCCACTTGCCTGTGTGGCGGCGATCGAAGCGATTAAAACAATTAGTAATCCCGCCTTTCTAGAACGGGCTACAAAAGTTGGCAACCATATGCGATACCATCTCAATCAAATCCAAGCCGCCAATCCAAACATGGTGGGTGATGTGCGAGGCCTTGGCCCCATGCTCGCCATGGAAATTGTTAAGGATGCCAACACCAAAGAACCGGATATGGATACAACTGGCAAAATTACGGCCGGTACGCTTGAACAAGGGCTCATTACTATTCGAGCCGGTTTATACAGCAACTGTGTTCGCTTCTTACCACCGCTTACCGTCACCGATGATGAAATTGATGAAGGAATGGGCATCTTATCTGAGGTAGTCTCAAACTTAAATGCTGGCTAATACAGCAGGAAATATGACGGAGAATTTCTGGAATGGACAAAAAAACTGAAGATCGTTTAACCAATGAACGCAATATTTGGATGGCAACAGTAAGACCAGATGGTCGCCCCCACTTGGTGCCAGTTTGGTTTGTTTGGTTTCAAGAAAAGATTTACATTGGGATGCAGCCAGGGAGCGTCAAAGCGAACAATCTTGAAAAGAACGACCGAATTGCGCTTTCCCTCGAAGACGGGTCGGATGTGGTGATTTGCGAGGGAACGGCCGTAATTCTAGAACAGCCCTACCCAGATGAGCTCATCGCACTTTTCCATAGCAAATATGGTTGGGATATGATCGGAGATCCAGTTCATAATCTGTTTTTCGAAGTTAATCCTAAAAAATGGCTTCGCTGGGAACCAGAAAGCAGTTAAGGAAGCGATATTTTGGCAGATATTAATTACACAACGTTAGATTGGGAACTATGCAAAAAGGTTGCTGACCTACTAGCGATCTGCTTCCCTGATATGCCTATAGAAGATCAATATACCCAAGAAGAACTTGAAGAAGTCGCTGAAGTTTTTCCAGAAGGGACAATTGTGGCATTGAATGGAGATCAGGTTGTGGGCATGGGTACAGGGATATTTACCAATCTCAATTTCGAGCAACTGCCTATGACTGAAAACGAGTTGCTTTATAAAGACAACGAAGTCATCAACCACGACTCAAATGGGGATTATTACTACGGTAGCGATATGGCCGTTCATCCCCAATTTCGAGGCCGTGGCATTGGGCGACAAATTTACAATCGGCGCAAAGCAATTGTCACTGATAATAATAAGCTTGGATTTGCCGCTGCTGCCGTTCTGCCAGGATATGCGGACTATAAGCGAACCCATGATATTCACACCTATCTCGAAATGGTCAAACGAAAAGAGGTTTTTGATTCAACGCTTTCTATGCAAATGAGAAATGGATTTCAGGTTATAAAACCAATCAAAGACTTCTTCACGTATCCGCAATCTGATAATTGGGCAGCATTGATTTTGTGGGAAAATCCAAACCTTGTTGTAGATCAATCATAAACACATTAACAAGCCGACTCTCTAATTTCAATTTTGGAGTGCCAAATGACAACCGTAACGATTGAAAATATCAAACCAGAATTTGCATCAGCATTGGCTCAGCTTCAACGAGACTGTTTTCCCACATTGGGGGATCAGGAATTGATGGTTGAAAAACATTTTCTCAAGCATTGCGAGGTCTTTCCAGAAGGGGAATTTGTGGCGCTTGTAAACGGCCGTGTTGTGGGCCTTGGTTCTGGTTTCTTTGTTACCTTTGATTTTGATCATCCGGGTCACACCTTCAACGAAATTATTGCAGGGGGCTATTACACCAATCACGAACCAACCGGTGATTTTTACTATGGTGCAGATATTAGTGTTCATCCAGAATATCGTGGACTTGGGATCGGCAGAATGCTATACGAAGCGCGCAAAAATTTAGTCGTCCAAGCAAACCGGAAAGGCATCGTAGCGGGTGGTGTTCTTCCAGGTTATCCCAATCATCGAAAAGAACTCACCGTCCATCAGTACGTTCAAAAAGTAGTTGATGGAGAACTTTTTGATCCCACCCTAACGATGCAGCTACGAAATGGTTTCGAAGTTTGCGGCATGTTAGAAGAATATATCGATGACACAAATTCAGACAATTGGGCAACGCTCATTTATTGGGCAAATCCATCTTACAAAAAGGAGTAGTGAGAAAAGAAAAGGACTCCAATTATTTTTGTTCACTTTTCTCTCTTCTAAAATGAAAGCACATATATTAGGTATTCCATCAGATGAAAGTTCATCCTTTATGCGCGGACCCATGCACGGACCTCAACGTATTCGGCAAGTCTTAAATTGGGGCTCTGCAAACATGACCACTGAGCTTGGCATCGACTTAAGAAGCCGAACCGATTGGCAAGATATGGGTGATATTGAGGTTGGTGTCGGTAAACAAGGGCGTTTGGATATTGAAACGGCCGTTACTCACCACCTAGGCCAAGTAGACCATATTCTTTCTTGGGGAGGAGATCACGCCGTAACGTACCCTATCATCAAAGCCTATGCCAAAAAGTATCCAGATTTAACGATCATTCAGCTGGATGCTCATCCCGATTTATACGAAGAGCTTGATGGCAATCCATACTCTCATGCTTGTCCTTTTAAAAACATTATGACAGATGGATTGGCAAAACGATTAATTCAGGTTGGCATCAGGACTTTAAATCAACACCAACAAGAGCAAGCTGAGCGTTTCGGTGTTGAAATTATCAGTGCGTGGGAATGGGAGAAGCTCTTAGAATTGAAGTTTGATGGGCCGGTCTACATCTCTCTTGACCTTGATGTATTTGATCCTGCTTTTGCGCCAGGGGTGTCACACCACGAACCCGGGGGGCTTTCTGCCCGGGATGTATTGTCTCTCATTCAGCAGCTAGACGCACAAATTGTGGGTGCAGATGTTGTTGAATTAAACATTCATCGAGACCTTGTTGACATGACGGCTATGCTGGCTGCCAAATGCAGCAAAGAGCTGCTCGCTCGTATTTTGGAAAGCTAAATTATGTGATTTACATGAAAGGAAATTAAAATGAGTCAAAAATATGGAAGCCAAAGCATGGTAGGAGAGCTGCAAGCTGTGCTTGTACGTCGCCCCAATGGAGCATTTGGAAATGCCGATCCCCATAAATGGCATTACACCTCAGCCATTAATTTAGACATTGCTCAACAAGAGCATGATGCTTTGATTCAGACCTTACAAAGTTGTGGCACCGAAGTAGTTTACCATGATGTTACGCTTCCAAATCATGCAGATTCTATTTTTGTGCATGACCCAGTGATAGTGTCAAATCAAGGGGCCATCTTGCTCAACATGGGCAAACCATTGCGACAAGGTGAAGAAGCCGCGATTGGGCAATCTTTAGAAAAGATGGGGGTTCCCATCCATTATCGGCTTTCTGGCGATGCACGCGCTGAGGGAGGTGATCTCCTTTGGGTTGATGAAAAAACGTTAGCCGTTGGGCTTGGATTTCGAACAAACCAAGCTGGCTTTGATCAGCTTGCAGAAGCGTTTGCTGGAACAGATGTCACATTAATTCCTGTTCACCTTTCATTTTTCCAGGGGCCTGAAGCATGCCTTCATCTCATGTCGTTTATCAGTGTTGTTGACCATGATTTGGCCGTCATTTATGAACCGCTGATGCCGGTTCCATTTTGGCAACATCTAAAAGAAAAGGGATTCCGCTACGTTCGTGTACCTGAAGAGGAATGGGCAACGATGGGACCCAATGTATTATCTGTAGCACCTGGCAAATGCATCTTGCTTGAAAATAATAAAATCACAAAGGCCCGACTTGAAGAAGCAGGTTGTGAGGTAATGACCTATAAAGGGGAAGAAATATCACTAAAAGCTGAAGGTGGCGCTACATGCCTCACCCGCCCAGTTTTACGAGGATAATCTCTATTTCTGTATCAGAGGAAGGACTTTTTCACCCAATAATTGCAGGCCATTCTCGGCAGTAAGACCATGCGGCGTCCCAAACTCGACGCGACCCGCACCTGCTTCAAACAACATTATTGCTTGTTCAGCCACTTCCTCAGGGGTACCTGCAAAGGCCAACTTCTGAAGTAAAGAATCTGAGATATTCTGGGCAACGGTTTCGTAATCATAAACGGCCGTTGCCTTTTCAATTCGAGCCATCAATTCAGGCTCAATCCCTAAAGATTTATCCAATTTCGCAATGACGGACAAGTAAAGCGCCGCTTCACGTCTAGCAAGCGTCTTAGCGGCTTGACCATCTTCATCAACAACAGTGACTGCACCAATGACGAGTGAGACGTGACTTGGCACAATTGGTTGGTACTGTTGAACAACCCCAGGGTTCGCAGTACCTCCCAGCTTCACTTCGTGAATTTGATCTGCACAAGCTTTAATTGTCTTTGGCCCCCAGCTTCCCAGCAAAAATGGAATATCTGCATTATGAATTGTCCAACGCAAGGTATCCCCACCTGCAAGCGAGAAGACCCTCCCCTCTAACGGAGACTTATCTTGCTTTAAAAGATGTCTTACGGCCGTAAACGCTTCACGAACGGCCGTTATTGGCCTTTCAGGTTCAATATCGACAAACTCTAACCAACTACCTCTAGCGATTCCTAAAAAAGAACGGCCGTTTGACGCCTCATCGAGCAATGCTGCATGCGCGGCAATATTAATGGGATGAGAGGTAAATGGATTAACGGCTGTTGGTCCCAGCATGATTCGATTCGTGTGCCGAGCCATCTCTATAAGGGGCATCCAGGCGGGTTGAAACAACATATCGTTGTAAACCGTTACCAAAGGAAAACCATATTGCTCTACTTTTTCCGCAAGCGGTCCATAAGCGGACAGAGGTTTGTCAGTTTGAAAAGCTATCGATGTCTTCATTTATCCTAACGCTTTGATTGTTCGATTCACCTGCTCTAAATGGCCCGTACAGTGTGCATCATAGATATCTAGCAAATCATTGGGGGTCAGTTTCTTTTTCAATTCAGAATGGAATCCAGATCGATTCCATTGATCTTCATTTAATGATTCAAACAGCACAACCCAGCGTTGATGCAATCCTCTTAGCAACGTTAAAGAAGCTGAAATCGGCACATCTGTAACATCAGCTGTGAGCGCCCAAAGGGGTTCCGCATATGGCTTAAGTGGCGGATTGTCTTCCGTCAAAATCAGCTTTAAGCGAATGATGCTGTTCATATGGGAATCGGCGCAGTGGTGCACAATTTGACGAACATTCCACTCTCCATCAATTGGATATGCGTCCAATTGCTCATCTGTAAGATTTGAAACGGCCGTTTCAAGTGCAGCAGGAAATGCGCGAATTACTTCAATTTTTGCCCTTTGGTCATCAGTTAACATCAAATTCTCCTCAATCGCTGTTCAGTTGCTGGGTGATAAAGTAAATAAAAGGATGAGATGGCATGCAAAAATATACCCAACCCATTGCGCCCATATTACACTCAAGATATCATCGAATCAAACGAAGGTTTTTAATAGTTACTATCATCAATTTCGATAGGAGTAAGCATGGAATTACGGCAATTGAACACGTTTCACATGGTAGCTCGAACATTGAGTTTTTCAAAAGCGGCCAACGAGCTTGACTATGCGCAGTCAACTGTGTCAGCCCAAATCCAAGCGCTTGAAAATGAACTGAATGTCTCCCTATTTGATAGATTAGGCAAACAAATCACGCTGACAGATGCAGGCACAAAGATGCTCACTTATGCTGAACAGCTTCTTTCACTTGCTAATGAGGCGCAAACGGCCGTTTCTACAACGGATATTCCCCAAGGAACGCTGACAATCAGTGCACCAGAGACTTTATGCATCTACAGGCTACCCAAACTTCTGCGGACATTCCAGCAGCTATATCCTCAAGTCCAGCTTATTTTCACGCCCAGCCCCTACAAGACCATTGTGCCTTCACTTCAATCTGGGCAAATGGACATTGCCATTGTTCTTGACGAACCTTGCAATAACCCAGCTGTGCATGTGGAAACTTTGATTCAAGAGCGCATCATGCTTGTCTCACACCCAGAACACCCTTTTGCCAAGAAAACGGCCGTTTATCCCGCCGATTTAGCCCAAGAAAAAATGTATCTCACTGAAGCTGATTGTACCTATCGGATGTTGTTTGAACGGAAGCTAGCTGATGAGGGTATTCGGATTGCCCCACCTGCTGAGTTTCACAGCGTAGTGGCCATCAAAGAGTGTGTTAAGGCGGGATTAGGGCTTTCGCTACTGCCAATGGTCGCTATCGAATCAGAGCTAAAAAGTGGCGCGCTCGTTGCCTTACCCTGGCAAGGGGATTCATTAGATATGGTGACACAGTTGATTTGGCATCGTGACAAATGGGTGTCCCCCACGATGCAGGCTTTTCTCGAAGTGACCAGAATGACCCTTGGGACTTAATCCTTCGGGTTTGGGATCAACACATTCGCTACTGCGTTGATGCAGAATCAACTATCTCAACAAAGTCATAAGCTGTGTATGAAGTCCAAATTGGATTAAATGTAATACGCGACAGGGCGAAAACAGCTTCGTATTCAACCCCTTCTTGCCAATCAAAACCATCAACATGTTCAACGGGAATGAGGCTCCACTGAATGTCTTCATTGACTCTCATCTGATAACATTCACCGTAATAACTTGTCCCGCACTGCGCTTTTTCAGATGCAATCTGTAGTTTAATTTCTCCAGCATATGTTCCTGATTTCTCGCGAATGAGCTTATAGTCAGAAACGGTGCTTTCAATAATATTTTCAATCGCTATTAAATTTGGAGGCGCTGAAATATCACCTGCCAAATGGTCAATATCTTTAAAACGGCCGTTTTGCCAAACATAGAGTGAAATGAATGGACCATCAGATGATAATGATCTCAAATAATTTCGTTCTAATCTAAAGACATCAGCTGACTCTATTTCATCAAAAAGCGCTTGGGCTTGCTCCTGAGAAATGCGAACAACATGTCGCCCTTCTTTGAAGGTTCCCTCTTCACCCTCAAACACAACACGGCCGTTTCCAAGGATTGTCAATTTATATTTTGTACACCCCCTACGCGCACAATGTGAATAATCCATTGAAACAAAGGCACTGACAGGATGAACAAATAAAAATAAACCAATGGCCAATATTAAAAGCGCAAAGCCTGAAAAAACTCTTTTTCGATTGATTGAGAAACGCTTCGTCATACGATTGATATGCCCCATTTTTGCATATCATAGCAGACTTTAAGATGGATCAATCAATGGTTTTTCTAATTCATCTAAACGGTCTTGCCACACTTGTTCATAAGCAGGTGGCCCGCTTAATTTAAACCATACTTCTTGGTCACCCTCAAAGTGAAGGGTAGCCGTTGCTGTTGGCATCATTTGTCTTTGAATTGAAATAAATTCTAACAAATCTGGGCCAAACGAATCTTCCCAATCAAGTTTTAAGGAAAAACCAGACACTTCCTTCACATACCCAACAACCTTCTCGATAAGCTGCTTATTTAATTCGGAAGCACGCACAAGCATGGAATCATCATGCCCACCAATTTGATCTAAAAATGGAAAATCCTCAGGGATTAGATACAGTTTTGCAAGGGGCTTTACTGGTACTTCGCTCGCCCACTCGTTAGATAATGTACCATCAGCTATTGGAATTCGTTCAAATGTTTCGCGAGGGAGAATATATAATGCACCTTGAACATACGGCCGTTCAGGCAACAAATCCTGATTGATTGAGAATTGATAGACAGCCTGCTCTTCTCCCTCTTGATTTTGCAAATACATGACCCCGTTGCGTATCGAACCTGTCAAATTAGGGCGATCCACAATTGCAAAAAACATCGGCCACAATCCATCATGCGTTCCATAAACAGCCTGCTTGTTTCCTCTACCGCTGCGATCATTTAATTCCATCGATGTACGTCGCGTGCTAAATTCTTCGATCTCTAAATTATTTGAACCGTGGAAAATAAAGCGTTCTTGTAGTGCCAAAAATTGTAGAAATTCATGCTTCAGATAGGGAACATTCCACTGAATGAGCTCTCCTTCGCCAGGTATCACTCGTTCAGAAAGAATTTTTTCAAATGTGGCCCGCTTGGCATCATCTAAAATAAGCTCTGGTGGCAATAACCCTTGTCCGGAATGCTTTGGTTCAGCATCATCTGAATTGATTCTTAATAGCTCGTATTCGTCTCCAACAACGATTTTTTCAGGAACATTATCCTCACCCATATGGTAAACGGCCGTTGCGCCATCAGCCGGGCCACCAATCATTTTAAAATGATGTGCTTTTTCTAGAGGCTCAGAAATCACTTCAAATCCAGGAGGAACACCTGGAAAGGCCACCGTTAGCTTTTCATCAATCACGGCTACTTTGACAATGGTGTCATAGAGTTGATAATGTCCCTCATATATTGTTAGATCAACCATTTATTTCATCCTCAATCATTATGTGAAAACCAGACTATATTTAAATAATCTTTTTTCGAAAAGTTATACTAAGGTGGGTTCTTGAACATCTTTTTCAAGCATTTCTGCGTGTTCAATCTCTTCCGGAGAGTCTAAGCCATCACGTCTATCTTCAATGTTTAAAACAGGGGGTATTATAAACCCAACTAGCCCCACAAGTAATGTTCCAATACCTGCAATCGTGAACCAAATAGGGACCGAAAATCGATCGGCAATGGGGCCTGCTATGATGAGTCCAATAGGCGCCATCGCTTGAGAGGCACTTCCTATCAAGGAAAACATTCGACCCTGCATTTCTGGAGAAATCGTTGATTGCATAATAGCCCGAATTGGCCCGTTCGTGATAGGGATCGACAGCCCAAAACTCTCAAAATGGACAGCTTCATTATCTCTT
>JANQSK010000199.1 GCA_028284105.1 Anaerolineae bacterium | reverse complement strand
TAAAGAGCAAATTCTGAGTTTGCTTGGGCCATTTCCCGAACCATTTCCAGTTAAGGCAACGATTCTTGAATCGAAAGACTGTGGGAACTACGTTCAAGAAAAGATGAAGCTACAAGTCGAAGAAGATGATTTTAGCTACGCTTACCTGCTCATCCCTAAAGGCACCTCTACCTCTCTCCCAGCCATCTATTGTCATCATCAACACACAGGAGATCGGATCGGAAAGGCTGAATTGGTCGGACTCGAAGGGAACCCAGAGTTAGCCTATGCCAAAGAGTTAGCCGAGCGAGGCTACATCACATTCGCGCCAGATGCCTTTACTTTTGGCGAACGTCGACATGCAGAAAATCCAACGGGGTACACCTATTGGGTATTAGCCACCGGTCTCGTTCAGGGGAAAACATTTCTCGCCAAGCTGCTTCACGACCTCTTTGCTGGTCTAGATTATTTGGTATCACGTCCTGAGGTAGATAATGAGAATATTGGGTTTATAGGTCACTCTTATGGTGGACGAATGGCGACTTGGGCAGCAGCAATGGATCACCGAATTAAAACGGCCGTTTCTAACTGCGGCACCATCGCCTATAAACATTCACTTGGCCCCGGAGCAGGGGTTCAAATGGAATTTGTTATCCCCAACGCGATGGCCCATTTTGATATTGAAGATTTACTCGCCTTAATTGAACCCAATCATTTTCTTATCTCTGCAACCGAAGAAGACAAATGGTGTCTAGGTGTTGAAGAGGTATATAAAACGGCAAAATCCACGTTTGAGAAAGGCACACTTCAACTCAACCTTTATCCAGGTGGACATGTTTTTACAGTAGAAATGCGTGAAGCAGCCTATCAATTTTTAGACAAATTCCTAAAAGCGTAAAAGAAATCCAGAACGATGGTTCCAACTTTTCGAACTTACCACAAGCAAGATCTGCCACACCTTTTAACGTTAATGACCCAATTGGGATATTCGCGTTCCGCTGATTCGTTAGCGACAACAATCAAAGCGTTGCATCAAGCAGGGGGCGAAATATTTGTCGCTGAGCTTGATGATGGCATTCATGGCTGTGTATCAGCCATTATTGACGTCCGCCTCGCAGAAGGCGTTCAAGGTGAGATTGTAAGCCTCGTCGTGTCAGAGCAGGCTCGTGGAAAGGGTTTAGGCAAAGGGCTTGTAAATACGGCCGAAACTTGGCTTGCTCAGCACACCGATACCATTCGCGTCCGTGCCAATGAAATTCGTACAGATGCCCACGCCTTTTATCGAAATTTAGGATACACATCAACAAAATCACAGGTTATCTTCGAAAAACAGATCGCTTCATGAAACAAAATTGGAAAACGGTTCCTAATCTCATTCTGATTTTTTTTTTCTAGGAACGGCCGTTCCTACACTGACACTCCCATTAACTGGAGAGTGGGATTTCGATAAGATTGAGAAGAATGGAAGTGAACAATTATTCTTTGAGACTCTTTCGACTGCCAATCGCTTTTCACTATCATTTCAAGGTTTAGAGTTTTATGGTTCAAATAGTCAATCTATTCTATTTTCTAAATTGGCACCATAAACAAAATCATTGTAAGACTATTTCATATGAAAAATAATGCAGAAAAAGTTCAAGTTGAATCAAGACAGGCATGGCGAGAATGGTTGTCGCAAAACCATACCCAACAAGAGGGCGTCTGGCTTGTTCGATTCAAGAAGCATTGTGGCGAAAAGTATGTTTCCTATGATGAAGCAGTTGAAGAAGCGCTTTGCTTTGGTTGGGTAGACAGCCTACCCCGAAAGCTCGATGAGGATCGCACCATGCTTTGGATGGCACCCCGCAAACCCAAAAGCAATTGGTCCAAGCTGAACAAAGATCGGGTTAAAAAGATGATGGCTCAAGGGCTTATGGCTCAAGCAGGATTAGCAAAAATCAATGAAGCTAAAACAGATGGGTCATGGTATGCCTTAGATAAGATTGAGCAGCTTGAGGTGCCTTCCGATTTACAAAAGGCACTCGGTGGCTATGCGAATGCTGGGGCGAATTTTGAAGCTTTCCCTAAATCGGTCAAACGCGGTATTTTAGAATGGATTGCGAACGCAAAACGGCCTCAAACACGCGCCAAGCGAATCGAAGAAACGGCCCGACTTGCCGATGACAATATCCGCGCCAATCAATGGCAAAAGAAGTAAGCCCAACTCCATTTGGCGCAGCAGACATGATTTAATGGATTCGGCCGAAAAAACAGCTTTCATCTAAGACAGGAAACACACTGATCAGGATAATAATCTTCTAAAATTGATAATGAAGGATAAAAAGCGATGAGCAAAGATTTTATTGTTTTTGACCCAACCCACTTAGAGATCACCCGTGAAAAATCGCAGCTTTTGGATCAAATTCACAAAATTGTTGGAGATGGTGAACACGACAAACATGTTGTGGGGACGAAAAACATCACTGAGTTGATTGATTGGGCTAGTCAAAAGTTTGGAACGGCCGTTGCTGGGGATTCTCAGTGGACGCTTTGGCCGCCCATTTTACTCGCAAAGGGACATCATCTCACCTTCAATCTCTCTTTAAGTGCAGATTCGATGACGTTTATGATGATGTTGAGCGACCAGTGTAAAAAGCGCAATTTGATTATGATTGATCCGAGCGGCAGAGAGCCCTTCATCACCATTCCCGGCGGTGGAGGGCTCTTAGATTAGTTACGTTATTCAATTTAAGTGCCGTCGTTTTATTCAAAGCAGGAACTTCGTTTCACTTAAATAAAGGGGGGGCAGATTATTTAAAAATCTTGATGCCTTTTTCGATGCTTTTCTTAGGACCAACTTTGAACTGTACATCTTCAAACTTACCTTCAGCATCAACCACAAAGTGGCTACGAATGATGCCCATGTAGGCACGGCCGTATAATTTTTTCTCACCCCAAACCCCATACGCTTCAGCAACC
>JANQSK010000094.1 GCA_028284105.1 Anaerolineae bacterium | reverse complement strand
TCAAGACGGAGTGAAGCAAACCGATGATCAGCAGCCAAAAGTTCCGAATGTAGTGGAACCAAAAGGGATTTTGTTTTTTCTTTTCCATGTTGGTGGTGACAAGCATAACTGATGCCCCAAAGAGCATCGAGAACAGACCCATCATTTTTTGATCTGCAAAAATATGGCTTATGCTAAAGACAAGCTGATTCCAAACATCATTCCCACCGTAAACAGTGGGATTGTAGTAAGCCATCGAAGGCATCGCAAAGGAAGCCATATTCATCAGAAGGATTCCCAATAGAGCAAATCCACGTAAGGTGTCGATGGCAACAATTCTTTTTTTCATTTTATGTTCCTTTTAGTAAGTCGGTTGATTAGATAGAGTTGCAAATGACTAGGTGGTTAGGCCAAGCACGGAACAAACTATCTTAAGCGGCTTGATATTTCTTGTAATCGAATAATTTGTTGAACAAATAGTGGGAGGGACACGACGCTTTCGATGTATTGAAAAACATACATCAACACAGAAAACACAAGGCCGTAATTCGTGATCCCGCTGTCGATTACCACAATCGGGGCATAGAGCAGCAGACCAATAATGCCAAGCCAGATGAGCCCAAAATTGAGCGTCTCTAAATCTGAAAGCTTAATGTTCCAATCCATCATTTTTTTGAAATGGGAGTTGATTGGACCCATTTGTTTTTCACTAAGAATGGACCACTGTTGTTCAAGTTGATCGTTATAAGATTTGTTTAATTGAAAGTTTTTCTTTCCTGTGGCGAGGTAAATTAGAGCCATTAGGCCAAACAGACCAAGTGCAGCCCAAAAAACGGGTTGGCTGAGTGAAAAGATAATGATCAAAATGCCAACCAGTCCAATCATGCTCGTGATAAGTGCGGGAACCGAATTTTCTAAAAATTCCACAAGTTCGGTTAATAGAGTTGCTCTTGCGGCAGTTGCAGAGACAGGCGTCTCTTTTTGATGCTCTCGAAGCACCATTTCGCCGGAGATGGTGGTATAAATTTTGGCATAGGTACGTGTGTCATAAAATCGCCGACCACTCCCAACGATCAAAGCAGCAAGGCCAAGCCCTCCTAATGCAATAACCCCCTCAAAGTTTTGTTCCAGCAAACTATTAATTGCGAAACCAATAAACAGAGGGAACAATAAGTCAAGGATCGATTCAAGGATGACGAGAAAAAAGGTAAGTGATATTTTCTTCCTAAACCGATTAAAGAGCCGCCAAATAGTAAACGGCCGTTCTGCTGTCAATTCAACCTGCATATCAATCTCCAAAATCAAACTTGATCTCATCGTAAATTACAGTTCTGAAGAAGTTCTGAAGAAGTTGTAGATATGGGCTGAATTCAATTATTCAGATTTTATAAAGGAAATTCATGAGCAAAGATGTTGTAACAAAATTAGAAACAATGGGCGTGATCCCTGTCGTGGCATTGGATGAGGCCAAAACGGCCGTTTCTCTGGGAGAAGCCTTGCTGGCAGGGGGACTCCCCTGTGCTGAGCTGACTTTTCGCACTGAGGCTGCGGCTGATGCCATCCATACGATGAGCCAAGCGTATCCTGAGATGCTGATTGGGGCGGGTACTGTGTTGACGATTGAGCAAGCAAAACTGGCGGTGGAAGCTGGGGCGCAATATCTGCTGGCGCCCGGCTGTGACCCCGATCTACTGAATTATTGTCATGAAAATAATATCTTGATGATTCCGGGCGTGATGACACCGACTGATGTGACGATGGCTGTCAAGAAGGGGGCGTCGTTGCTCAAATTTTTCCCGGCTGGTGTGATGGGGCAGGCTGCCTTAAAGGCGATTAGCGACCCATTTGTGGGGGTTGAGTTTGTGCCAACAGGGGGTATTAATGCGGGTAATTTGGCTGACTTTTTGAGGATGCCCAATGTGAAGGCGTGCGGAGGAAGTTGGCTGGTTAAGAAACAGCTCATTCAAAACGGCCGTTTTTCCGATATCACAAAGTTGACCAAAGAAGCCGTTGCTATTGTGAAAGAGGTCCGAGGAGGATAACCAGGTGCATAAAATGGTTTCACGCTGATGTCACGATTAGTCAATATGCTAAGGTCGATGGTACAAAAATGATGCGGAAGGCAAGAAGATTGACCGTGATGTTTAAACTGCCTTCCGTTAAGTATTGGAGTAAGAAAATGACTCAATTAGCCCTTATGATTATCAATCCTGAAACGTTTGAATCAACAAACCCCATCTCAACCTGGAATTCAATTGAAGAGGCCTTTGCCTCCATCCCGGAGAATGCCCAATCTACAACGCAAATTATGTGGTGGGCAAGCAGTCAAGGTGAAACGGCCGTTGATGAAGCTGAAAAGCGGATGGCTTATTTTGCCAAACATGGCGCCACACCACACGTCTTTGACTTTGGCCATGCGTATGACCTCTTGGGCTGCTTTAAATATGTAGGCTAAGTGACTCTGAGCCTGCGAAGGTGTTTGATTAAACCAAGCTTCGACAGGCTCAGCCTTTGGTTGTATTGATTAAAGATGCCGCTGTTAAGCCGTTTGTAGCTCTCCGTACCGTGGTAATCTAAACGATATCAGCCACGCGATGGTCAAACAGACTGCTGATCCCCACATCGTTCCTGTTAACCCAAACGCTTGATAAAGCAGGCCAGATGCGATTGTGCCAAAAAGGCGCCCGCCCGCGTTTGCCATGTAATAAAATCCTACGTTTAATGCCACTTTATCACTGTCTGTAAACGCTAAAATCAGATAGCTATGCACGGATGAATTCACAGCAAAAATAACCCCAAACAGCAGCAAGCCAATGATAATGACCCACTGCACCTGCCACTCAAAGCCCAAGGCAATCGCAATGAAGCTCGTCAAAATAATAAGCCCCAAAATCCAGTTTTGAGAGGTAGCCCCGTCAGGAACTTGATGATCTGAGCGGTTTAAGAACCGTGGTGCAATACCTTGGATAAACCCATAACCGATGACCCACAGTGCAAAAAAGGTGCCAACCTGTGTAAAGGTCCAACCTAATACAGATTCCATAAAAATAGGAAGCCCTACCACAAACCAAACATCCCGTGCCCCAAAAAGGAATAAACGGGCGCCTGAGAGATAGTTGATGGCGGGTGTTTTGCTAAGGAGCTGCTTAAAGGGCACCTTTTGCTTGGTTTTGCCCATGTCTCGTTTGAGAAAAATGATGCTTAAGGCCAACACAATGACCAAGCCGATGACCATCATCCATAGCCCATTATGAAATCCGGCCGTGGATAACAGCAGTCCGCCTAAGAAGAACCCGACCCCTTTCAAAGCGTTTTTACTTCCAGTGAGAATGGCAACCCATTTAAACAAAGTGCCCTCAGCATTGGGAGGCACCACCAATTTAATGGCACTTTTTGAGCTCATCTTAGTGAGATCTTTGGCGATGCCTGAAAAAGATTGGGAGGCCATGACATAGGCAATGGCAGCCCATTGGGGCCAGCTCGCTGGTAAAAGGGCAAGCATCGATAAAGCGAAAATTTGGACACCAAGGCCTGAAAATAGAGTTAACTTTAAACCATATCGTGACCCTATCCATCCACCAATCAGGTTTGTGATCACGCCAAAAAATTCATACAAAATAAACAGCGCTGCCACCTGGAATGGGGTGTATCCTAGCTCATGAAAATAGAGAAGGACGAGCATGCGTAGCGCCCCGTCAGTTAATGTGAATCCCCAGTAGGCGGCCGTTACAAGCGCATAACTGCGGAGGTCAACTTGCTCAGGTGATGTTTGGGACGTCATAATGATTTTACAACCTTTGCCGCTAATTCAGCAGTTCGCACTGAATAACCCCATTCGTTATCGTACCAAGCCAACACTTTTACTAAAGTCCCGTCAACAACCATTGTTGAACCTGCATCAACAATCGATGAGCGTGGATCATTTACGTAATCGCTTGAGACCAACGGCCGTTTCTCTAATCCTAAAATGCCTTTTAATGGACCATTCGCCGCCTTCTCAAATAACGCATTGACTTCTTCTGATGAGGTGCTTCTTTTGACTTCAAACACGGCATCTGTCAATGAGGCATTGAGCAAGGGCACCCGAACAGCGATCCCATTGAGCTTCCCTTTTAGTTCAGGATAAATCATCGTGATGGCAGTAGCTGACCCTGTAGATGTTGGAATGAGATTGGTGAGGGCAGAACGGGCGCGTCGTAAATCTTTGTGCGGCGCATCAACAACCACTTGTGTATTGGTCACATCATGAATAGTGGTGATGACGCCATGTTGAATGCCTAGCCCTTCATTTATAACCTTCACGACGGGAGCTAGACAGTTGGTGGTGCAAGAAGCGGCCGTAATAATGTGGTGTTTAGCTGGATCATATAAATGGTCATTGCAACCCATCACAATATTCAAAACATCTTGCTTTACGGGAGCAGAGACAATGACTTTTTTAACCCCGTTGTCAAGATAAGGCTGCAACAATTCAGTGGTGCGAAATTTGCCGCTACACTCCAGCACAATATCAACACCCGCCTCTTGCCAATCGACATCTTCAGGAACTTTGTGTTCACTAAAACCCAAAGATTGTCCTTCTATTTGGATCGTTCCATTTTGGTGCGATATTGATTGATTCCAACGGCCGTGAACAGAATCAAATTCAAGTAGGTGGGCTGCGCCTTCAAGCCCAATAAAGGGATCATTGATATGCACAAATTCAATCTCTTCCAACTCCCAACCGGCGCGTAAAATCAATCGCCCCATACGGCCAAAACCGTTTATGCCAACGCGTGTTGCCATTGTATTGCTCCTTTTTTTGAAAGTCGCTTCTATGCTTGTCTGTCTGGTGCTTCTCCCACAAAGCGACTGTATTTTATCTTATTCTTAAGTTTGTAAAAGTTTACATTGGCATTTGGCTAACCTAATTGGGGGAAAGTGTTAAAGAAATGGCTCTTTTAATTCAGTAGCATTCATAAAGATGAGCCGATAAAATGTAAGTAATCCAAAAATTTAGATGTCAATTGAGAAACCAAAGCGATCGTGTATATGAGTGGGAAAATTTATCTTATCCAAGAATTAGATGGTGCATTGGTTGAGATGGCAGAACAACCATATGACAGTGAAGATGTTTTGCAAACTTTGCTTGAGAAATATCCTGACTTGATGGCAGGTGATCAAATCAACAAGCGGAATCCTCGTCGGTGGCAGCTAGTGTCTAGGGAAGCAAAGGTGCCAGATGGTAAAGATGCCACAAATCGTTGGGCTGTTGATCATCTGTTTTTAGACCAAGATGGTATACCTACTTTAGTAGAGGTGAAGCGGAGTAGCGATACCCGTATCCGTCGCGAAGTTGTTGGCCAAATGTTGGACTATGCGGCTAATGCAGTCGTTTATTGGTCACTTGATCAGATTCGAGCTCAATTTGAAGCAAACTGTAAATCTAAAGGTGAAAATCCTGATTCAAAGATTGAGGAACTTATCGGTGAAAATAGTGAGGATGAGGTAGATATCGATTCGTTTTGGGAGGATGTTGAAAGAAATTTACAAGCTGGAAAGGTCCGTCTAGTTTTTGTTGCTGATATTATCCCACCTGAACTTCAGCGAATCGTTGAATTTTTAAATGAGCAAA
>JANQSK010000092.1 GCA_028284105.1 Anaerolineae bacterium | reverse complement strand
TTGATTGGCTTTCAGACGATGATTACGAACGTTTGATTCAAGATTCTGCCCTTGTCAATATGAACATGCTTCGCGTTTGGGGTGGTGGCATTTATGAGCCAGATCACTTTTATGATTTATGTGATGAATATGGCATTTGTGTGTGGCAAGATTTCATGTTTGGCTGTGCGACTTACCCCACATTCGATAATGTGTGGATGGCTTCGTTTGAACAAGAAGCGATCGATCAAATCAAGCGCATTCGGCATCATGCTTCATTAGCATTGTGGTGTGGGAATAATGAATTGGAACAAGGCCTCGTTGCCCCCGAAGAAACTGAAACGACGATGAGCTGGGCGGAATACGGCCGTTTGTTTGACATCATGCTCCCAAAGCTTGTAGAGAAGCTCGATCCCCAAACGGATTATTGGCCCTCAAGCCCACATACGCCGATTGGTGATCGGCATCAGTTTAATGATCCAACCAGCGGGGACGCGCACATTTGGAATGTATGGCATGGACTAGAACCGTTTGAGTTCTATCGAACCTGCTTGCACCGATTTAATAGTGAATTTGGCTTTCAATCATTCCCAGAGCCCAAAACGGTGTATGCCTATACCGAGCCACAAGATCGAAACATCACGACATATGTGATGGAACATCATCAGCGGAGCGATAACGGTAATTCGCGAATTATGCACTATATGCTTGATTGGTTTCGTTTACCGACATCATTTGAAAGCACGCTTTGGTTGAGCCAAATTCAACAGGGGATGGCAATTAAGTATGCCGTTGAACATTGGCGGCGTACAATGCCACGCGGGATGGGCACGCTTTATTGGCAGCTCAATGATTGTTGGCCTGTGGCGAGCTGGGCATCGATTGATTACTATGGTCGTTGGAAAGCGTTGCACTATATGTCACGCCACTTTTTTGCTCCTGTACTCATTTCAGGCCTAGAAGATTGGGACAGTGGTGAAGTTGAAATTCATCTGACGAATGATCACGTTGTTGAACAATATGGGGTTGTCAAATGGCAGCTTCTCAAGGCAGACGGTACCGTTCTGGAAAACGGCCGTTTTTCAACCATCATCCAGCCCATTAGCAATACATTGGCCCAAACTGTAGATTTTGGAGACGCACTTCGAGCGCACACGGCCCGCGATTTGATGGTTTATCTGGCATTTGAGCAAGATGGTGAAGTGGTGTCAGATAATTTAGTGCTGTTTTGTCGCCCCAAACATTTAGAGCTTCAAGATTCTCAAATTGACGTGCGGTTTGAACAAGACGAAGATGGCCTTTTTACAGCGACGCTTTCAACATCGTATCCTGCCCTTTGGGTTTGGTTGCACTCTTCTGATCTAGATTTGCGTTTAAGCGACAACTTTTTCCACTTATTGCCGGGCCAATCTAAAACCGTCACCATTTTGGCTGATAGTGATGTGACCTTGGATGAGTTAATAATGGCCGTTTCTTTTCAATCGCTGGTTGATACCTTCGCTTAATTTTTACTATTCAGAAATCGCTATAAAGAGCCATTTTGTTGGTTGGGCATGTGATACCCGACTGTTGAGCAAAAATCCATCAGGGTAAGGCGACAATGTCATGTCGACAAGTGCACTATTATCGTTTGCTGGAACAAAAATATCTGTGGTGAGACATGACCTCTCTTGTGAAGGGATCGCTTCGTCGGTTGAGGTGATTACGGCCGTGTAGGTTCTGCCAGCGCTGTGCGTAACCAATCCCATCACATTGGCACGATTGTCGAACAAATTATCAAACCCATCTGTCAAAGTTACAACGCCTTGGAGATATTCGGGCTGGAATTGAAGGGTCGCATAAGTTTTCAGTGTCCGATTATCCGTTGGCGCATCAATCACACCTGCCCATACTTGTCTTGGAAAATGGTGCGCCAAATAGTGAATCTGTTTGAAGACATCATGCTCAATTGGCGTTAAACTGAATCCGTCTTGATTGAAATCACCGATGATAGTCGGTTGCCCTTCTTCAAGAAGTGATCTTTTCCAAAGCAAACCGCCTTCAACTAACCGTCCACGCATTTCAGTTTCGGTGCGTCCCCCTTTTTGGGAAACTTCATAGCATGCTTGATAAACCTGACCATTATTTTGTAAAAGAACGCCTGTTGTGAGGGCACTCCATTCAGTGTCGGAGTCACCAGCATCATGCCAAATAGAGTGCGCATCAACAATATTGGGCGTAAAAGGAGTGGTTACAACTGTTTGTTCATCGGCTGCACTAATAAATGCCGTCCCAACTTGCCCTTGATACGCATCACCCGCAAAAGCGGTGATCTTCATCACTTCACCATTCGGTTGTCCCATCCAATTGAGTGTGAGCTGATTAGGTCCGACCGAAACAAATTCGGCCGTGGCTAAAACATCTCCCAAGCGATTCGTTGTCAAACCACAAACGCCAATTTTAGCGCGTCGAGAAGTTTCAGTCGGCGTCAGTCCATCCCGAGAAAAAATAGCACTTGCTGCACCGTTGCCAAGTGCATCCCCATACCCAATTGAGAGTTGTGCATGTTTGGCGGAGTAATCTTCAGAAGGTGTTGCAACGGTTCTTAGTTGTTCAGATCGTGTGATTTCGATTTTCCATGTTTTGGGGAGCTTCCCATTGAGCGAAAAATGATACGTTTGCACACCCGCTATCTCTGGTAATTTGTGATGGATTGTGTCAATCACCAAATCCAATGGTTCATTAATTGCCGGTGTTTCATCAACCGTGATGATATTTTGTTTGACTCTTTCTATTTCACCATCATTCAATCTCAGCTTGATAGACCATGTGCCGGCTTGAAAATGTTCGATTGGATTTTTGATGTTTGGCGTGCTGCTGAATGATTCCCATTCCCCATGAGGTTCAGCTTTCTTTGACCAATCATAGCTGTGCACATCCCCGATGCTCTGATCGGTAAATTGAACTGTTGCTGGAATTGATTCATTTACGATTTGGTATGCGAAGTTAGCCGTGAGCGTAGGAGCTGACCCATTAAATGCCAAAGCGCCCATATCGGCACTGTTGCGAAGATGACCTAGCAAATCGTCACTCGGCGGTTCAGGGGGTCCTGCGTTAATGATGTGAGAAACGGCCGTTAATTGATAATTGTGTGGATCTAAATCATCAATCATATCGATCGGGGTGTTAACGGCCGTAAACTCACCGTTCCCATAAATATCAAGTGCGCTTTGTGCTATTGTGCTCGGTTTTTGGGACCAATAGTTACCTTCAAAATGCCAGCCTGCAACATTGGCGTCAATCTTGTCTAATTTTGCACCGTTGTCTTGCTCAAAGACATTTCCATAAACGACATTTCCAGCGTGATGATCAGAGAAAGGAATCTGAATGCAGGCACCGTTGGTTTTGCCCGGATCATGGCGTGCATTCACACACGTGTTGTATCGGAAGGTGATATTTCGAGCACCATGGATGTTGAGTGTTCCGTTGTAAGCGACGTGCAGATTTCGATTGGTGCCCACAATGAGGTTATTTTCAATCAACACATTCATATCTGAAAAGTCTGACCCATAAACAGGTTCGAAATCATGTTCCCAACCTAAATAAATGCCTTCAACCCGTTTGCTAAAGGATTTGTTGTTCGTGTTGCAAAGTTGATTGCGACGCACGATCCCATTTTTGCACCACATCAAATAAATCAGCATGCGATAGCCATCGTAAATGAGATTGTCCTCAAGTAAGAAGCCATCTACCCCTTGTTGCACCCCAAGCTGCTCCCCTCGATTTCGATAGATGGTGCATCCACGAACGGTTAAATTTTCACCATCGATATTTTGAATGTTGACAGGAATGCCATACACAGGTCGGTTAGGATCATCACCCTGTAAACCATTTTCATAGCTTATACAATTTTCAATGAGCAAATTTGAAAAATTTAAGGCTTGCCAGCTCATGTTATAAGCACCCGTAGAGGTACAATTGATGTATGAAACATTTTTGACGGTTTTTGTGGGATTGTGGGTTTGGAAACTTCGGCCAGAGCTGCGTTTGCAAATCACGTTCTCTACAGTGACATCATCTGCGCTGACTAGAAATAGCGGTTTGTATAATGCTGAAACAGAGCCGTTGTACCGATCACCCCCAGGGAGCACTCCAGTTACAGGGACTGGAAATTGTCCATTCCACAAACCGTCAACGGTCATATTTCGAATGATGGCGATTGATTTGTCTACATTCACTATCTCTGAAAAAGTATCATTTTGCCCATCGATAATATCGCCGACATCCGCTTGGGCAATGGCGTGTTTTATGGTGCGGTAAGGTAAACTTTGAGAGCCATTACCATTGGTATCGCTCCCTGATTTTGAAATATATATGATTGTCATAACTTCTTTAATTTATAGGTGTCGAGGATATTGTTAGGGTGAGGACACACACTTTTCTAAATTCAAACAATGACATGTTCGAATAAACCTTCTTGATTTAACGACGAAATTATATGCCGAACAGTTTGAGGGTTCTGTTGTCTAATTGACAAAAGAAATTCAAATTAGGATTCACATCAGATGTTGAGTCTTGAATGGCTATTGATGTTTTGCAAGGAACTCCAACACGGCCGTTTCTATTATATCACCCCCAACGGCTTTCACATCATCATGGTCTGCATTTGGAATAATGAATAACTCTTTGGGCTCACTTGCTGCCGCAAAAAGGCGATGGCTATTCGCTGCAGGAATGAGTGAATCGTTTGCGCCATGCATCAACAAAACTGGACGCGGCGCGATAGATTTGATATTTTCAGTGGAGTTTACTTCAGTGATTGGAATGCCTGCTTTCCATTCTCCCAAACGAAGTGCAATCCAGTGGGTTTGGGTATCAGGTTGGTCAATTAAGCTGCCTACGATCTCTTGGGCATTTTCTTCAAGGCTTGAAAAGGTGCTGAGCAATATCACTGAATGAATCTCGGGTATGTTTGCTGCAGCCTCTAAAACGACAGAGCCTCCTAACGAATAACCATAGAGCGTGATTAAATTTGGATTTACTTCGGGCTGGTCTCGTAAAAAGGAAACGGCCGTTTGAATATCAAGCAGTTCGTTATATCCAAAGGTCGTTAAATCCCCTTCACTCTCCCCATGATTACGCAGATCAAACAGTAAGACCCCATAGCCCGAATCAGAGAGATACCGGGCATCAATTAGCATTTGATCCTTATTTCCGGCAAGGCCGTGAACTAAAATGACAGTTGCGCCATTTCGGTTCGATGTTGCTGGCATGTACCAGCCTTCAAGTGTCAAATCATCTTCAGTGGTTAGAGTGATATCTTGCCAGTTTGAGATTCCAAACTGCTCTGGTGAGTAAATGCTTTGCAACCGTTCAGGGCGTATAAATCCTTCAACAAAGGCATTAACCAAATACCCTGCCCCAAAGCCCGAAAGTAACACGAAAACAATAATCGCAAAAAGGAATAGTCTAAGTAATATTTTGACCCATCTAGGCATAAAGATGATTTTAATTCGGGATGGGGTCTAAGTCTTGGTTTCGTTATCAGGTTTTAATCAACTTGATTATCAGCTCGTTCAACGCCAATTAGCCGTAACGATGAATTGAGATAAAATGATCACGTAGAGAAGAGTTGCAAATCACATATAGAAAGAAGTTATCAATCTAAATTTTGTGATTTAGTCTGGAGGTAAATATGGAGTCTAGTGTTCTGTCGGAAGTTGTCCTTCCTTTAGCCATCGTCATCATTATGATTGCAGTGGGTATGTCGCTCACCCTTGCAGATTTTCGGCGTATTTTGTCGAGCCCTAAAGCTGTAGGAATTGGGATGCTTTGCCAGCTAATTTTGTTACCCATTATTGGCATTTTGGTCGCTTATATCTTTCCTTTGAGTTCCGTTTTTGCGGTAAGCATTGTTCTATTAGCAGCTTCTCCCGGTGGAACGACATCCAATTTGGTGTCTCATGCTGCAGAGCTTGATCGCGCGCTGTCGGTAACATTAACGGCCGTATCCAATCTTTTATCATGGCTAACAATCCCTATCTTATTGGGGATCGCTTTCCGTCTATTCTCAGATGGTGGAACTGTGGCT
>JANQSK010000056.1 GCA_028284105.1 Anaerolineae bacterium | reverse complement strand
TCACCCCAATCGGAACTGGATTTAGATGTTTATCCAAGATATACATTTTGGTGTTGCCTATTGGCTTGCCAATATCGATTGAGGTGGGATCTGTCACTTTTGAAACGGAAGACCAAATCGTTGTTTCTGTTGGCCCATACATATTCCACAGTTCATTCTTCTCAGTCAACAAAGATTGAGCGAGATTTTGAGGCAATGGTTCACCGCCTGACAACATTTTGAAGTCAGCAGGAGGTTGCCAGCCGGCAGCGAGCAGCAATTGCCAAGTGGCAGGGGTGGCTTGCATTATCGTGACACCCATTGATTGAAGGCTTTTCACCAACTGCCGCCCATCTCGGCTCATTTTTTCATCAGCCAGCGCAATAGTTGCCCCACTGACAAGTGGGAGAAACAGTTCTAAAACTGAAATATCAAAGGAGAGTGTTGTCACGGCCATCAGGACATCTGTGCTTTTGATGCCGGGTTCTTTTTGCATGGCGTGGAGGAAGTTCACGACATTTCGATGAGTCACCTTAACGCCCTTCGGCTTACCCGTTGAACCAGATGTAAAAATCGTGTATGCCAACTGTTGACTAATATTGTGTTGACGATATTGAATTGGGGGAATGACTGCCGTTTGGATTTGAGGCCAATCTTTGTCTATTAAAATGGTGCGCCCTAAGAATTGAGGGAGTTCGCTAATCGTTTCCTCTTCAGCCAGCAAAATAGTGGCTTGAGAATCCTCGAGCATAAATTTAAGCCGCTCATTCGGATAGCTCGGATCCATAGGCAAATAGGCACCACCTGCTTTGAGAATTCCCAATAATCCAACTAGCAATTGGGGAGTTCGTTTTAAACAGATGCCCACAAATTGATTGGATTGGACACCCATTTTTTGCAAATAGTTTGCCAATTTATTGGATTGATCTTCTAGCTCGGCGTAAGTGAGGGAGCCTTGTGGTGAAATAACGGCCGTTTTCTCAGCAAACTGCTCAGCCCGAATCGAAAACATACTGTGGATGGTCGAGGTCGGGTTATAAGCCATCTCAGTTTGGTTCCACTGCACCACCATCTTTTCTTTTTGTGTCTTTGAAAGCAGTGGGATTTGGGTCACTCGCTTCCCCAACATCTCAACAGAACGTGCCAGCAAATTAAGATACGAGCGAATCATCCGTTCAATCGTTCGCTGATCAAATAAATCTTTACTGGCTGTACATTGAATTTTAAAGCCAGTTGGCTCCTCAATGACATTCATGAAAATATCAAACAGTTCATATTGTCGAGGCAGCACTTCAAAGGTAGCCGTCAACTGGTCAAATGAATCAATATGGCGGGATGGGAATTGATTAAAGGCCACTGAAATCAACGGAAGACGACTGTTGTCCCGTTTGATGGGCAGCTTTTTAATCAGTTGACCTGATGGATAGCTTTGATGAGCAATACCATCAAATAGCTGGTTTTTTGTCTCATCCAACAGATCAAGAAAGGTCATCTCTTTCGAAAAATCAATGCGAATCGGTAAGAAGTTCGCACAATGTCCTGCTAAATCTTCTGCATCGGTAGATAGCTGTCCGGCAACCGGAATGCCAACGACGATCTGAGATTGACCCGAAAATCGATGCAATAATCCGTGAAACCCTGCCAGCAGATAGCTATAGGGCGTGACACGCTGTTCACGGGCAATCTCTTTTATTTTTTTCATTAACCCATCGCTGATAGGCACATCGATTTGAATCCCTTTTGACGTTTTCCGAGCAGGACGACTTCGGTCGGTCGGCAAATCGAGCACAGGCACTGTATCCGAAAATTGGTCCAGCCAATATTCTTCAGCATTTTTATACTCTTCAGAATCAACGGCCGTTTCGAGTTGTGCATTAAACGCACTTAACTGCATTAATTCACCCAGCTCGGGGACGCTATTTTGGCATACGGCCGTATAAAAAGAGCCTAAATTATCAGCCAGAACGCCCATCGACCAGCCATCTGAAATGATGTGGTGGCAGGAGATTAAAACCAAATGGTGCGTTTCAGAAAAGGTGAGGCATTTAAAGCGGCAAAGTGGCCCATTTTCTAAATCGAAGTAGCTGCTGACTTCTTCGCTACAGTGGTTATCTAGCTCCGTTTGCTGTGCTTCTGGGGAGAGCGATTGATAGTCAAACTGTTGAAAGGGGAGCTCAATGGTTTCGTAGATTCGCTGGGTAATGCCATCTTGATTAGGGACGGTGCGTAAAGCTTCGTGCCGTTCAATGAGGTGTGAAACGGCCGTTTTTAAAGCATCCACATCGAGAGCACCATCTAAATGGATGCCCACAGATAGGTTGTAGTTCAGCGAAAGCGTTGGATCGAGTTGGATTGCGGTCCAAACATCTTTTTGAGCTTCATTCATGATTGAGCTTTTTGTCATAATTTTCTTCCAAACTTTATTGATTTTTCAGTTCAATAGAACAAGACAAACAGATTGAAGCCTACCCATTTCTTAGACATTCAATCTTCATTTACTTTCTATTGACCTACTTCAGCAGTGCCGCCAACTCCCTCAATGTTGGTGCATCCATCAAGCTGTTTAATCGCAATTTGATACCAAATTGCTTTTCAATTTTGCTAAACATTCGCAAGGCAATCAGTGAGCTGCCCCCTAGCTCAAAGTAATCATCATCTGGCAACGGCCGTTCTACCCCTAAAAATGCTTCCCAAAGCGTGGCCAATTGGGCCTGTGTTTCAGTTTCATACAGGTCAGAAGCATCCATTTGTGCATCATCTGAGATTGCACTTTCCGAGAATTCTTGCTCAACGACTGTTTTTGTCACTTCAACTGGCAATGTGAACGGAACCGGTGAAACTACAAGCTGTGATACGCCCAATGTTAATGCCCGTTCAAACGCTTCAACGCCATCCTGAGGAGAAATCCCTTTGGCCAATGCCGCCGCTTTCCACGCCGAAGATGGCAGCGAAGACAACATGCCAACCTCTCGCCATCCTGGCCAATTAATAGAAATCGTGTGGGTTTCATCTGTTAAGTGCTGTTGTTCTGCAAAGGCATCCATAAAGGTATTCGCCGCACTGTAATCAATCTGCCCTTCCGGAGCCAAAATGGCATTGATAGACGAAAACAGCACTACAAAATCAGGTGCCAGTTCAGCCACTAAATCATGAATAATTCGGGTTCCTTCCACCTTTGCCGATAGCACATCTTGAGCAGAGGCTATCTCTTTTTGAACTATAAGCTGGTCATCAATACAGCCTGCTGTATGCAAGATACCGTCTATTTGCCCAAAACGAGCCATTGCCTCGGAAACGGCCGTTGTCATTCCTTCACGATCGGTTACATCAACCGCAATTGGCAAAACAGACGCCCCAAGCTGAGTCAATTGCTTGAGCAGGTCAGACTTAGGAGATTGACTCTCTCCATCAGGAACGGGCGAGCGACTCGTTAAAATTAAATTTGCTTGACAGGCGGCAGCTAAATGACGAGCAAAAGTTGCCCCAACACCCCCGAAACCACCGGTAATAAGGTACGTGCCACCTTGTTTGAGCAATGTTTGTTGAGATGCTGGCAGAGAGACCGCTTCATAATGGCGTTGCCAGCGTTGACCCCGTCGGTATGCCACAAATGAGTGACCTTGCGTTACGGCCGTTTCATCCAAAAGAGCGGAAACAATCCGATTGATAGACTCTTCTTCATCCACATCAAGCAATCGAACAGGCAGGCCAAGCTCCTTTGTCATGACCCCCACAACGCCTGACAACATCGCTTTACTGGGGTCAATCATTTCATCCCCGTAGATATTGGCGAGATGATTGCCCATGAAAACCAGTTGAGGCTGTTGTTCTGGCAAGTCACCAATGGCTTGTGCCAAAGCGAGCAGCTTGAAAAAACCAGTTTGGCTTTGAATAGGCGGGGTAATGTCAGAAGTAATGGCGGCACAGTGCAGGATGGTTTGCGGGAACTCATTCCGCTCTTGGAGTGTGCTTAGCAATTGAGAGAGGCTTTCTTTTTGTGATGAGGCAACTGTAAACTGGCTTGAGTCCATTTCGGCAAATCGCTCACCTTCTTGAACAGTCACAACCGAGTGACCAGACCCAATTAACTGCTCAGCTATCTGTTTACCTACCCCGATCTCATCAAGGAAAATCAGCCATCTCTTTGTTGAAACGGCCGTTCTGCCGACAAGCGGCATTCTTTGCCAGGTTGGGAGATAAAACCAATCTTCAAGCT